>CAZLLM010000227.1:0-3501 GCA_964560405.1 uncultured Prevotella sp. | reverse complement strand
AGGGTTAAGGGTTGCGAGCGCACTGCGACATGAAGCCAATCCTTAACTCACGGATCCGCCCGCAGACTCTCCGTCCGTTTTTACAGCAAAGCCGGTTCGTATTCCAGTCCGAACACGTCTGCCACGGCCTTGTGCGCGACTTTCCCTTCCGCGATGTTCAGCCCCCGCGCCAGGGCCGGGTCGTCCTTGCATGCCTGCCTCCATCCCTTGCCTGCCAAGGCCGCGGCATAAGGCAGCGTGGCGTTAGTGAGTGCCGTTGTAGAGGTGAACGGCACGGCTCCGGGAATGTTTGCGACTGCGTAATGCACGATTCCGTCCACGGTGTAAGTGGGGTCGCTGTGCGTGGTGGGGTGTGAGGTCTCGAAGCAGCCGCCTTGGTCGATGGCCACGTCTACGAGCACTGTTCCGGGCTGCATCAGTTTCAGCATTCCGCGTGTGACGAGCCGCGGGGCCTTGTCGCCGGGAACGAGGACAGAGCCGATGACAAGGTCGACGGCGGGCAGCTCCGAGATGATGTTATGCGCGGTGGAGTAAAGCGTCCGCACGTTTTTCGGCATCACTTCGCCGAGGCGGCGCAGGCGCGGGAGGCTGATGTCGGCTATCAGCACATCGGCTCCCATCCCTGCGGCGACCAGCGCGGCGTTAGCCCCCACGACTCCGCCGCCGAGCACGAGGACGCGGGCGGGACATACGCCCGTGACGCCGCTCATCAGCTTCCCCTTGCCGCCTTGCGGCTTTTCGAGCAGTCGCGCCCCTATCTGCGGCGCCATGCGCCCCGCCACTTCGCTCATGGGCGTGAGGAGGGGGAGGGAGCGGTCTTGCTTTTCAACGGTTTCGTAAGCGACGCAGACGGCTCCGCTCTCAATCATGGCTTCGGTCAGGGCCTTGTCGGACGCGAAATGGAAATAAGTGAACACCACCTGCCCCTTTCTGATCAGCTTGTACTCCGGCTCGACGGGCTCTTTCACCTTGACAATCATGTCGGCGGCGGCATACGTCTCTCCGATGGACGGCAGGATCCGGGCCCCTGCGGCGGCGTATTCTCCGTCGGGGAAACCGCTGTTGGCACCCGCGCCGGCCTGCACGCACACCGTATGCCCTTTCTTCACTAACTCGGCAACGCCGCCGGGGGTCATGCCCACGCGGTTTTCGTTGTCCTTAATCTCAACAGGTACTCCGATAATCATAGCCTTGAAGTTTTTTGTTTGAATATGCCGCAAATATAACGATTTCCGTGTTCCGGCGTTACCGGCGGGCCTGTGTTTCCCGGCGTATCCCCCGCCCGCGCCCCGCGCCCAAGCCGCACGACGCTCCGCAGCGCGCCATACACGCCCCGGATAACGCGCCGGAGGCGTTATGTGAAACACGAGCGTACCGCATTTGCGCTTAAAACATGACCGGCAGTGAGGCCGTCAGAGCCGCGTCCGTGTATCCCGGCGAAGCCTCGTGCGCAGCGGAATCACGGAAGCCAGAAGAAAGGAGGCCGCATACAGGGCTCCCGATAATGTTCAAGGAATATGCGGGGCGCGCTGTCAGCGCAGGCGGAACTGGAGAGGCGTTACGGCTGATGCGGCAACGGCGGACGCGAAAGCCGGGCCAGCCTGCGTCTGCCACGGCGCAGAACCGGGAATCCTATCATTTCCTGACTAAGCTGAAATTGTACTGCACGTGGAACATGACGTAATTCGAGATGATATTGTAGTACGTCTCGGTCTTCCCCTGCGCGTTTATGCTGCGCCGCACGTTGCTCAGGTTGCCCAGTATGTCGAACCCGTCGACCATCAGCAGGAGACTGCCCTTCATTAAACGCTTGGTGAGGCGGGCGTTCCATGTCAGGTCGTTGGTGTTCATCGCCTCGTCCGAATACCCGCGGCGACTGTACATGGTGATGTCGGTGGACAGGCGGAAGTCCCACGGAAGTTCGAAGTTTGCCACCGCGCTGTAGTCGAAGTCGTAGGCGTTTACCGAAACGAAGTCATCGCGTTCGCTGCCGGTGTGCATATAGTGCAGGTCGCCCTTCACCCCGAAAGTGTGCTTGTCCATAAGCCGGCAGTCCAGCCGGAGCATGGCGTTGGCATAGAGCGTGCCCACAGTGCTTTTGGCCGTAACCGTCTTGGCGGCGTCATCTCCCGTCACGCCTACCATGTCCACGCTGTTGAAATAGGAGGCGGATGCCGAAGTCCCCAATGTCAGGCGGTGGGGCTTGTCGAGCGGGCAGTTGTAGTCTCCATGTACGCCGGCGTTCCAGTTGCCGTTCACATTCTGCGGCGTGATGTTCTTAACGCCGGTCGTCCTGTCATAGACATATCCCATTGCCAAGCTGTTAGTCGAGACGGAATAAGACATGCCCGCATTGTATGAGCGCTGGCCGGAAAGGTCGCTGCGCATGTTGAAAGAGAGGCTGTGGATGTAGCCTGCGGACAGGCCGGGATTTCCTGTGAAAAAGTTCAGCGGGTCGCTGGTGTCGCTCAGCGGAATCATATTCACCAACGAATAGACGGAAGCGCTGCCGTTATATGTCAGTTCGTAGTTGCGGCTGTGTTCCTTGTACTTCAATTCAAGCATCGGTTCAAAAAACCACCAGTGCCGATTCACACGGGTAGAGAACTCTGCACGATTGTAATCGAGACGGTTCATGTAGCCGTTGAGGGGGAAATCGAGATAGAGGCTGAAATTCCTGTCTTTGTAGTCGCCTAAATATACGTATGCACCGACAGTATGCTTTTGGTTACGCTCTTTCATCCATGAGCTGTTTGCTTTGTCCTGCACCGTAAGAAGTTCTGTCATGGAGGGCAGCATGCCGAGTTCCGGCGTTTTCTCCGCCCAGTCTTCAAGCTGGTGCAGCAGGTATCTCCTGTCATGATTTCTGCCCCACTTCACGGAGTATTGGTAACGGGGCATCACGTCAAGTGCATATTTCCCGAATGCCTTTTGCATTGATTTGCGCACTTGTCCCGCCAGTTTGTGAGACTCGTTCCCCCTGTCCATGTAATTATTCTTGCGGACAGGGACAAGCTCTTTCCGGGAAGGGTAATCAAGGTCATAGTGTTCGAAATCCTTGCTCGCCGAGTTTTCATAGATGTAATTGAAGAATGTGGCTGTACGGATGTTGTCCAAGATGCCGAAATCAGGGGTGAGCCCGATGTCTGTGTACAAAGAGTGGCCTGTCTGCTTGTTTTCTGTCAGAAGACGGTTGATGCTTTTGGAAAAAAGAACGCTTCCCGCTTGCGGCGACGCAATGCTGTCCACCCAGTCCTTTCCAAGGTCAGAGGCTACGTTCTCGTTGAACAACGCGGATGTGTAACGGGATTTATTGTCGTATTTGCGGTATCTCAACATTGGGGAAATACTCACTCTGCTTATAAATCCTGACGCCACGGCGAAATTCAAATTGTGGTTAGTGTGAAGCGATATGTCGCGGCTGTGCGCTGTGCGGAAGGAATTTTGGAACGTGTTGCCTCCCGTCAGGTAGTTCTCTTGGAGCGATGTCGTCTCCACGTC
>CAZLLM010000226.1:0-3503 GCA_964560405.1 uncultured Prevotella sp. | reverse complement strand
GCAAGCGGGACGGGGACTTGCGGGCGGGCGCCATGCGGACGGCTTTCATTCGCTTTTTTCCAGCGCGGCGGTTATTTTCTCCACCGCGATATGGTAGGACGCTTTCAGCGCGCCCACTGACGTACCCAGCGCCTCGCTCATTTCTTCGTACTTCATCCCGTCGAAATAACGCAAGTTGAAGACCATGCGCTGCTTGTCGGGGAGCGCGGCGACCGCCTGCATGAAGCTGCGCTGCGCCTTGTCGCCGTCGAAATACTCGTCGCCTCGCATGACGCTCACGACGGAGGCTTCGGGGTCGTCCAGAGAGAGCGTCTCCCTCTTGCGCTGCAGGAAGCTGAGGCTTTCGTTGGTGGCGATCCTGAAAAGCCATGTCGATATTTTGGAATCGCCGCGGAACGCGCCGAGATTGCTCCACGCTTTCATGAAGGTGTTCTGAAGAATGTCGTCGGCATCGTCGTGCGAAAAGACGAGGCGGCGTATCTGCCAGTAGATTTGCGGCGAGAACCGCCGCACCACAATCTCGAAAGCCTTCCGCCTTTGCGCCGGGTCGGAAAGCTGGCGCAGCAAAGCCTGCTCGTCGTAAAGCTCGCGTTCCATTTTCAGTGAGTCCGGGACGCGGGCGGGCGTCTCCGGGCTTTTTGCGCCGCGGAAAGGCGGCAGACGGAGGAGGCGCCGCCCCGCCGCAGGCGTTCAGCCTTGCAAAGTTAGCGGTTTTACCCTTTCCGCCTGCCCGCTCCGGCGGGGTTTTGCCGGGAAACCGCCGCTTCTGCGGAACGCATGCTTTGAGCGAAAACAAACGGTGTCTTCCGTTTCCGGCTTGAAGCGTACGGGAAAGGAAGGCGGGGGCGTCCGCTCTGCGGCCTTCCCGGCAATCACTTGGACAGGACGCATTTTCCCCGCCGCAAATCGGCTCACCGTGTTCCGCCGCAGGCAAACGGACGTATAAACGAGTTAAGAAAGGATAATTCCGAACATGAAAAAAGGGCATCCGCAGCCCCTCAAAAAACTTTCCAGCCTATGTATTACCCGCTCAGCGCAGGAATACTTTCCGCGCCACTTTGCCTAACTTAAGGATGTAGCATCCGCGCTGCAAGCCGAGCGTAACGGTCTTGTCGGCACTGTCGATGCGGAACACAGCGACACGCACCCCGATAAGGTTGTAGACTTCCAGCTGCCGCCCCTCTGCGTTCTGCACACGCACCTCCTGACTGGCATTGTCCGCGGCCGTTACCGTAACCGCAGGGACATTCTCCGCAGCGGCATCGGGATGCTGGGCATACGAATGCGCCGGCAACATTCCCGCCGCGAGGCACAGGCACAATGCAATTCCGTTCAGCTTCATCCTTTGAGCACTAAGACACGCGTTGCCTGCAAAGATAAGCGTTACATCTGAAATATGCAACTTTTATTGTGCGAAAAGCCGTGTTTTTTTGCCTCCCTCCTGCGCGGCGAAAACCCGTTTTCGTGTCGCCCTCGCTTCGGGGTTGCAGTCTTCGACACCCGCGCCGGAAATACAGCCCGCCTCACCGCCCGCGCTTTTCGTGGCACCGGCATTGAATTCATTTTTCGTTTCTTTGAAAGGATGCTCCAAACGCCTTCATCCAGCAGGGATATCCGCCGCAAGGTTCGCGCCTGCCTGCGTCCGCGACGGCGTTTCCTTTCATGCCCGTCTGTTTCCCGCAGACAGCGCCCACAGCCCGGCGAATGTGAGCGCCCCGTTGAGCAGCAGCAGTTCGTAGCCGAAATGATACCCGCACAGGCGCGCCAGCGTCACGTTAAGCGCATAACACAGCACGGGCGGGATGACTGCCGCCGCGGGGACGTACCTGTCGGCAGGCGAGCGGCGCGTGAACATCCCGAACACGAACAGCCCCAGCAGAGGGCCGTAGGTGTATGATGCCATGGTGTATATCGCGTCGATGACGCTCGTGGAATTTATAGCCTTGAAAGCCATGATAGTCAAAATGAAAACCAGCGTCACCCCTATGTGTACAACGCGGCGTGTGCGCACGGCTTGCTCTTCGGACAACCCCTTGCGCTCCACTCCCAGCATGTCCACGCAGAAGCTCGTCGTCAGGGCGGTGAGCGCGGAATCCGCGCTTGAAAACGCGGCGGCTACTATCCCTATCATGAAAAGCGCAGGCACGAGCGAGCCCAGCCAGCCTCCCGCCGCAAGCGTGGGCAGCAGGTCGTCGCCGCGCCCGGGCGCCGTTATGCCGTTCTGCGAGCAATAGCCATAGAGAAGCACGCCGAGAACGAGGAAAAGGACGTTCATGGGCAGGAAAGCCACGCCGCAGCACGTCATGTCCTTTTGCGCGTCGCGCAGGCTCTTGCAAGACAGGTTTTTCTGCATCATGTCCTGGTCAAGCCCGGTCATCACCACGACGATGAACATCCCGGCAAGGAACTCCTTCCAGAAGAACCGGCCGCTCCGCCAGTCGTCGAACACGAACACCCTCCCGTGCGGGCTGGCGTTCACGTATTCCGCCACGCCTTGCGCGTCAAGCCCCATCCTCCCTGCCACAATCACAAGGATGGCGAACAGCGCCGCCACCAGGGCCAGCGTCTGCAGCGCGTCTGTCCACACTAATGTCCGCACGCCGCTCCGCCGCGTGTACAGCCACGTGAAAAACAGCGTGACGACCACTGTCGCTTCATAAGGAATGCCGAGCGAATCGAACACGAAGCGCTGCAGCACGAGGCACACGATGTACAGCCGCGCCGCAGCTCCTGTGAGCTTGCTCAATATGAAGAACAGCGCCCCCGTCTTGTGGCTCATCCGCCCGAAACGCCGCTCAAGATAGTCATAGACGCTCGTAACCCGCAGCCGGTAGTAGACAGGCAGCAGCACAAAAGCCACGAACAGGTAGCCGGGTATGAAGCCGAGGCACATTTGCAGGTACGACATGTCCGCGTCGCGCACCATGCCGGGCACGCTTACGAATGAAGCCCCCGACACCGATGTGCCTATCATGCCGAAAGCCACGAGCCACCACGGCGACCGCCTGTCGCCGCGGAAGAATGCGTTGTTGTCGCCGCTGCGCGAGGTGAAATGCGAAATGACTGTCAGTATGCCGAAATACGCCAGCATTACCGCCACGGCCGAATACGCGCTCATGCTCCCCGGTATTAGAAGTAAAGCCGCCGCCTGCTTCTTCGGCGCGGCTTCAGGCTGCAAAAATAACCTTTTTCCCGTTCCGCCGCAATGTCCCGCTCTCTGACAAAATGGCACACTGTCCCGCCCTGCTCCCCACATCCGGCAGCAGGCGGAGGGGGCGTCCGCGGAGATTCCCCGCCGGAGCGTTACGGCGCGCTGCAGGCATAATGCGGAATGCGCCGGACGCGATAATATAACCGAATACACCTTATAAGGCTCGCATGATTGAGAAGCGACGCACATATTTACGGGAAAGGAAAACGAGGTATTATCACCGTAAAATACGGCACCCCGACTTAAGCCGGGGTGGAGGGTGGTACGACTGCGCCGAAGCGGAGACATACCT
>CAZLLM010000225.1:0-3508 GCA_964560405.1 uncultured Prevotella sp. | reverse complement strand
GCCGCCGCGGCAGGGACGGTGAAAGACGGCATCTTCAAGCTGCGCCCGCAAGTGGAGATTTCCGCGCCGAAAGTGCTGGGCAAGATAGACCTTGCCTCCATTAACCAGTCCATGCGCCCCAAGAAAAAGACAAAAGAAGAAAAGCGCAAGGAAAGGGAAGACAAAAGCAAGCCCGCCGCAGCCGCCGCGCAGGGAAGCCGGCGGAAGAAACGCACACGCATAGGCAACGAGCGCGTCGACGTAAACGCCGTAGTCAGGCAGGCGGGAGGCGGCGGCGCGGCTCGGCAGCAGGAAGGCCGCGACCGGCAGCGCGGCATCGGAGGCGAGGCTCGCCGCCAGAGAGGGAAGACCCGCAGGCTGCAGCCCCTCAAGCCCGATGTCTCGGATGAAGACGTAGCAAAGCAGGTGAAGGAGACGCTCGCCCGGCTTACAAGCAAAGGCAAGGACTCCAGAGCCGCGAGATACCGCCGCGAGAAGCGCGAGAACGCGAGGCTGAGCGCGGAAGAGGCGGCCTCCGAAATGGCTTCGCAGAGCAAGATACTCAAGCTCACTGAATTCGTTACGGCAAACGAGCTCGCGGCGTTGATGAACGTTCCCGTGAACCAGGTTATAGCCACGTGCATGAGCATCGGCATTATGGTCAGCATAAACCAGAGGATGGATGCCGAGACAATCGACATCGTCGCCGATGAGTTCGGCTTCAAGACGGAATACGTAAGCGCCGAAGTGTCCGAAGCCATAGCCGAAGAGGAGGACAACGAGGAAGACCTCGTCACCCGCGCCCCGATAGTGACCGTAATGGGGCATGTGGACCACGGCAAGACATCCTTGCTCGACTACATACGCAAGACTAACGTTATCGCCGGAGAGGCAGGCGGCATCACCCAGCATATCGGAGCCTACAACGTAACCCTCGAAAACGGCCGCCATATCACTTTCCTCGACACTCCCGGACACGAAGCGTTCACTGCGATGCGCGCGCGCGGAGCCCAGGTTACGGACGTGGCGGTAATCATTATAGCGGCGGATGACGCCATTATGCCGCAAACGAAAGAGGCCATAAGTCATGCAGTGGCGGCCAACGTTCCCATTGTGTTCGCCATAAACAAGATTGACAAGGAGAACGCCGACCCTGAAAAGATAAAAGAGGGGCTTGCGAACATGAATTTCCTCGTCGAAGACTGGGGGGGAAAATACCAGAGCCAGGACATTTCGGCGAAAAAAGGGAACGGCGTGAACGACCTGCTCGAAAAAGTGCTTCTCGAAGCGGATATGCTCGACCTCAAGGCGAACCCCGCCCGCAAGGCCATAGGCACCGTGATAGAATCCTCCCTCGACCGCGGGCGCGGCTATGTCGCCACAATCCTTGTCAGCAACGGCACGATGCACGTGGGGGACATCGTCCTCGCCGGTACGAATTTCGGACGTGTGAAAGCGCTTTTCAACGAGCGCGACCAGCGCATCGGCTCCGTAGGCCCGGCGGAAGCGGCCACGCTTCTCGGGCTAAACGGCGCGCCCCAAGCCGGCGATGTCTTCCATGTAATGTCCTCCGAGCAGGAAGCGCGCGAGATAGCCGCGAAACGCGAGCAGCTGCAGCGCGAACAGGCGTTGCGGGCCCATTCCGTGCTGTCGCTCGACGAGATAGGCCGCCGCATAGCGCGAGGCGGCACGAAAGAGCTTAACCTTATCGTGAAAGGCGATGTGGACGGCTCGGTGGAGGCGCTGAGCGACTCTCTCGAAAAACTCTCCGCCGAGAAAATCAAGGTGAACGTCATACTGAAGAGCGTAGGCCAGATTTCCGAAAACGACGTTTCGCTTGCGGCCGCGTCGCAAGCCATAATAATAGGCTTCCAAGTACGCCCGAGCATTCCCGCAAAGAAGCAGGCCGACCAGCAAGGCGTGGACATACGCCTCTATTCTGTCATCTACGATGCCATAGGCGAGGTGAAAGCCGCCATGGAGGGCATGCTCGAGCCCGTAGTGAAGGAAGAAGTGACGGCCACGGCCGAAGTGCGGCAGGTGTTCCACATCAGCAAGGTCGGCTTCGTTGCCGGCGCGTTCGTGTCCGACGGCAAAGTGTCGCGCTCCGACAAGGCGCGCCTCATTCGCGACGGCATTGTGATACAGACCGCTAACATCGCCGCGCTGAAGCGTTTCAAGGACGACGTGCGCGAAGTGGCCGCGAACTATGAGTGCGGCATCAGCCTTCAGAACTGCAATGACATCCGCGAAGGCGACATTATCGAAACATTCAAGGAAGTGGAAATGAAAGGAGAGCTTTAAGAACCATGTCATTCATCGATTTTATAATATTGCTGCTCACCGTGTGGGCCGTCTGGCGCGGATGGCGCGCCGGATTCCTGAAAGAGTTAGTGTCAATGGCCGGGTTCTTCGTCGGGCTATTCGTGGCCGCGGCGCTCTACTCGCAGTTTGGCGACTACCTCGCCCCGAAGATAGGCGCGCCTCCCGGCGCGGGCGATCTCGTGGCGTTCATAATACTGTGGGTGGTGACTCCCATTGCGCTCGGCTTCGTCGCCGGGATACTCACAAAGGCTCTCAAAGGCATGAGGCTCGGCCTGCCCAACAGCATACTCGGCACGGCGCTCGGCGTGGCGAAATACCTCGTGCTTATGAGCTGCGTATTCAATGTCATGAGCGCGACGGGCATTGTGAGCCGTGAAAAAGCGGAAGAATCCTTGCTCTACCAGCCCGTGAAAAGCGCGCTCGGCAAAGTGTTCAATCTGCTCAGCAAACCCGGAAGCGCGGATGAGGCGGCCGCGGGCGGGCAAGGCTATTCGCATGATAACGGATAATATCCAAGCATAATTCAAGGCTGCTCCGGCAGGACGCGCCTGCACGGCCGAAACAGCCGCCCGCTTCCGCGGCGTACACAGTAAAACCATAAAAAACCTTTAACATGAAGCTTATCATCAACGCCGACGACTGCGGCTGTTCGCCCGAAGTGAACCGCAGGATAGAAGAAGAGATACTGGCGCGCCGGATTACCAGCACGACGGTGATGGCCAACATGGATGATTTTGAAGGGGCGGTTTCCCTTTACAGAAAATACGGAAAGGACATATCTTTCGGAGTCCACCTGAATCTGACTGAAGGCTCGCCGCTGCTGCGCAGCGAAGAATTGATATGCGCTGGCGTAGCCAAAGAAATTTCTGGGGGGGGTATTGTGCTGAATGGCAAAGGGTTACTTTACAAATACATCCCCAAGCGTATCCGTAAGGAAATTTTCAAAGAGTTCGATGCGCAGATTGTAAAGGTTTTAGATTCGGGCATACGGGTTTCTCATATCGACAGTCATCATCATATACATACTGGGCCGTTCATCCTGCCGATAGTCACCGCTTTGGCGAAAAAATACCGTATCCGCAGAATCCGGAATGTGCGGAACTATATGCCGCTATCTCTCAGTCGTATGGGACGGCACTGCTGGACGGCGTACCTGAGATGCCTGTATCCCCATGTCTTAACGACAGACTATTTCACGTCATAC
>CAZLLM010000224.1:0-3511 GCA_964560405.1 uncultured Prevotella sp. | reverse complement strand
TGGTGGACTTGTATTGCCTGAGCCGGACCCGGAAGATTATCGGCTCTTGCTGGTCCTCGTTTTCGGAGGTCGCCGCCGAAATGGGAAAGATAGAGCTGACTATAAGGGAAGGGTGACGGGGCGGGACTTTCCCGCGGAAGCCGGCTTGTTCCGGCGGCCATCCTCCCTTTTGACAATATGACAGCGCGGCCTGCCCCGCGTCTTCCAGGCCGCATCCGGCGGGCGTCATTCCATAATTAATGTCAAACTGAGGCAAACAAACGCCCCGGAGGACGGAGGCTATAAGGGATTTTTCCTACTTTTGCGGGAAAAGCCGACACGTCCGCCATGGAAACAGCCCCCATATTGTTGTTCGCGTACCGCCGTCCCCTCCATACCCGGGAGGCACTGCAGTCGTTGGCCGCAAACGCCCTGGCGGCGGAAAGCGACCTTTTCGTTTACTCAGACGGCGCGAAAGGCGGGGCGGACGAGGACGGCGTGGCGGAAGTGCGGCGCGTAGTGCGCGAAATTCGGGGATTCAAGAGCGTGCATATCGTGGAGCGGGAGCGGAACATGGGGCTGGCCGCGAACATCACGGACGGTGTCACTACGATTGTGAACAGACGCGGGCGCGTCATCGTGCTGGAGGACGACCTCGTGGTGGCGCCGCACTTCCTGCAATTCATGAACGACGCGCTGGAGGCGTACAAGGACGAGCCGCGCGTGGGGCACGTCCACGCCTGCGAATTCACGCAAGACCCGTCCCTGCCCGACACGTTCCTCATCAAATGGACGGGGTGCTGGGGCTGGGGCACATGGGCGCGGGCGTGGAAGCTGTTCAACCCCGACGGGAAAGCCCTCCTGGAAGAACTGCGGCGCAGGAGGCTGACCCGCACGTTTGACTTCGGCGGGAGATACGGGTTCACGCGGATGCTCCGCCGGCAGACGGAGGGCAAGAACGATTCCTGGGCCATCCGCTGGAACGCCTCGCTCTTCCTGGCTGACGTGCTGTCGCTCAACGCGGGGCGCTCGCTCGTCCGCAACTGCGGCTTTGACGGCAGCGGCACGAACTGCGGAGAAGAAAGCGGCTTGTACACCGCGGAACTTTGGCAAGAGAGAATCCGCACGGACAAAAGCATCGCCATACAGGAAAACACACCGGCGCGGAAAGCCTTGCAGGACTACTACCGGCGGACGTACTCGTTCAAGAGCAAAGCCCTCCGCCGGCTGAAAAAAGAATTCAGCAGATTATGGAGAATCGGATGACAGACCGGGAGCTGTGGAAAGCGTATTGGGAAAACCGCAAATCAGCCGCCATCCCGGAAAACCCCGTCTACAAGCGGTACATCGCCCGGAATACGGGGGGGGGGAGGACGTTCATTGAAATCGGCGGATTCCCAGGATTGAATGCAGGATACTTTTACAAACACGTATGCCGGGACGTGACATTACTGGACTTCTACATAGACCGCGAAGCCGTCCGCGAAGTGGAGCGCCAGAACCATATCCCGGAAGGCGCCATCAAGGTCATCGAAGCCGACTTCTTTGAGTTCAATACAGACAAACGCTACGACATCGTGTTATCATCAGGCTTCATCGAACATTTCCAGGACACGAAGGACGCCATCGCCCGCCATGCACGCCTGCTGGCGGAAAACGGGCAGATGCTCATCGCCCTGCCGAACCTGCGCGGCGTCAACGGAGCCGTGCAATACCTGTTCGACCGCGCCAACCTGCGCATCCACAACCTCGGCTGCATGATGCCGGCGCGCCTGAAACAGATATGCGAAGAACTCGGGCTGAAGAACATACAAGTGGAATACACGCGGAAGCCCATGGTATGGCTCGAGCCCAGACCCGGCTGGAAGGCGAAAGCGGAAAGGGCGCTGGTCAAGGCTTTGAGCTGCGCCCTGAAACTGTTCCCCGTAAAATGCCGCCTCTTGTCGCCGTATATCGTCATCTCGGCGCGAAAATAACCCTCCGCACGCATGAGAGTACTCATTGTCAACACATCCGAAAACACGGGCGGCGCGGCAATCGCGGCAAGCCGCCTCATGGAAGCCCTGAACGGCAACGGGACGGAAGCCAAGATGCTGGTGCGCGACAAACAGACTGACCGCATCTCCGTGGCCGCCCTCCCGCGCTCCCCGCTGCTCAAGGCCAAGTTCGTATGGGAGCGCGCCTGCGTCTGGAAAGCCAACCGCTTCAGCCGGCGCAACCTGTTCTGGACGGACGCCGCCAATACGGGCACGGACATCACCCCGCTGCCGGAATTCAAGGAGGCCGACATCGTCCACCTGCATTGGATAAACCAAGGGTTCCTCTCGCTGAAAGGCATCCGCCGCATAATAGACAGCGGCAAGCCCGTCGTGTGGACCATGCACGACATGTGGCCCTTCACGGGCGTATGCCATCACAGCGGCGAATGCGAAAGGTACAAGACCGAATGCGGCCGCTGCCCCCTGCTGGCGGGCGGCGGCAGCCGCGACCTTTCTTTCAAGGTGTTCCGGCGGAAACGCGAGATGCTCCGCGGGGCGCGCGTCGCTTTTGTGGCATGCAGCCGCTGGCTGGAAGGGCTCGCCCGGCAAAGCGCGCTCCTGACAGGGCAGAGGATAACCTGCATCCCCAATCCCGTCAACACCGCCGTCTTCCGCCCGGAGGAGCAGGCGGAAGCCCGACGGCAGTGCCGCCTGCCCGCCGGAAAGAGACTGCTGCTCTTCGGCTCGTTCAAAGTCTCCGACCCGCGCAAGGGCATAAGCTACCTGGCGGAAGCCTGCCGCATATTAAAGGAGAGGCACCCCTCGCTGGCAGACGGCATAGGCGTCATTGTAGCAGGGAACAACGCCGGCATGGCGCGCTCCCTCTTCCCCTTCCCCGCATACGACATGGGCTACGTGAGCGATGAAAGGCGCATGGCGCGGCTGTACAACGCCGCAGACGCATACGTAACCCCCTCGCTGGAAGACAACCTGCCCAACACTGTCGCGGAAGCCCTCTCGTGCGGAGTGCCGTGCGTGGGCTTCAACGTAGGGGGCATACCTGAGATGATAGGCCACCTCAAGAACGGCTACGTGGCCCGCCGCAAGTCGGCGGAAAGCCTTGCGGAAGGCGTCAGGTGGTGCCTTACTGAAGGGAGGCGCGCCATTTCGCCGGAGGCCGTGAGTAAAGAGGCCGCCGCCAAGTATTCAGGCAAGGCCGTGGCCGCCGCCTACACGAGGCTGTACGCGAGCCTGCTGGAAAAAGGCGCGCCGGAAGGATGACCCCCGCCCCCGCCCGCCGCGCTCCGCGAAACCAATCCGTCCCCCTCGCCCGCCGCTTTTCCCGTCCGCGCCGCCACCGTGTCCCGCGCACTCCCCCGCTTCCCGTTTGCATCCGGCTCGTTTTCCGGCGGCATCCGAACAATTTCCGTCTGCGTCCTTTGCGTTTTCCGTCCGTGTGTTTTCCGCTTCCCGCCCGCGCTTGCTCCGCTTCTCATCTGCTCCATCCCGTTTTTCGCACGTTCATCCCGCTTTGCCGCCCGCGCCCGCCCGTT
>CAZLLM010000223.1:0-3517 GCA_964560405.1 uncultured Prevotella sp. | reverse complement strand
ACTACGCCCATGTGGAGCACATCATAATTGACGGAAACTCGCAAGACGACACCCTCGCCCTGTTCCATCATTACCAGGAAAGCAACAGCCGCGCCGCAGTGAGGCACGAGGTGAGCGCGCTGAGCGAGCCGGACAAGGGCATCTATGACGCGATGAACAAGGCTCTCGCTATGGCCACAGGCGGCTACATCGTATTCCTCAACGCCGGCGACACGTTCCACAGCCCCGCCGTGCTGTCGCGCATAGCGGCGGAGACGCACGGCAGCCCCGCCGTCATATACGGCGACACTGACATCGTGGACGCGGAGGGGAACTTCATCCGCCGGCGCCGCCTCGCCCCGCCGCGCCGCCTCTCCTGGCGCGATTTCGCGCATGGCATGCTCGTATGCCACCAGTCGTTCTTCGCACGCTGCGACTTGGCTCGCGCTACGCCATACCGCCTCGAATACCGCTTCTCGGCTGACTACGACTGGTGCATCCGAGTCATGCGCGCCGCCGCACGGCGGAAGCTCGCCATAAGGAACGCCGGAATCACCGTGTCCGACTATCTCGAGGGCGGGATGACCGAGCGGAACCACCGCCGCTCGCTCATGGAACGCTTCAGGATAATGTCGCGCCACTACGGGGCGGTAACCGCCGCCGCCATGCACCTGTGGTTCGTTCTCAGGGCGGTAATCAAAAAATAAGGAGGCCGCGCCTGCGCCGCGGAAAAGCCCCGCAATAATGACACCCGCCGGCGCGGCGCTTGCCGGAAATTCGTAATTTTGCCTGCCCAAGCAAGAGGAAAATGCCGCAGAGACTTATACAGACGCAGACCCAGACGCAGGTGCAGACGCTCACGCCGCAGCAAATGCTGCAGATACACCTCACGGAACTGCCGCTCAAGGACTTCGAGGAGCGCGTGAACGAGGAGCTTCTCGAAAACGAGGCACTCGAGCCGGGGCGCGACAGCGAAGAGGAGCAAGACGGCGGGGACAGCGGCGAAGAGGCCGCAAGCCAGGAGGGCGGCGGCGAGGCTGACGCCCTCGCCGACTACATTTCCGACGACGACACGCCCGACTACCTGCTGGCGCGCGCCTCCGCCGCCGAAAACGCCGCGGACCGCATGCCTTTCGGCCAGTCGGTGTCGATGTACGAGGAGCTGAAAGCGCAGATATCCGAAACCGGCCTCAACGACCACGAAAAGGAAGTGCTGAACTATCTGATAGGCTCCCTCGACGCCGACGGCTTCCTGCGCAAGGACCCCGCCCGCATCGCCGACGAGCTCGCCATATACCACGGTGTCAGCTCCACGCCCGCCGAAGTGGAGCGCCTTACGAAAACGCTCCACACCTTCGAGCCCCGCGGCATAGGCGCCCGCTCCCTGCAGGAATGCCTGCGCATACAGCTGGCCTCGCCCGAATACCGCTCGCCGCTGCGCAAAATGGAGCTTGAAGTGATCGACAAGTACTTCGACGACTTCACCCACAAGCGCTGGGACAGGATACGCCAGCGCCTCGGCGCCGACATGCACACGGCCGGGAGAATACGGGCGGAAATACAGCGGCTCAACCCGCGCCCCGGCAGCGCGCTCAACGAAACGGCCGACAGCGCCGCGCAGGAGATAACGCCCGACTTCACAGTGGAGAACGACGGGAACGGGACGCTTTCCGTCATCCTCAACGATGGCGAGGTTCCGCCGCTGAGAGTGAGCCGCTCGTTCCGCGCCGCCGTGAGCGACTTCGCAGCCAACCGCCTCAAGCTCACCCGCGCGCAAAGAGACAACTACACCTATGCGCGGCAGAAGATAGAGGCCGCGCAGACGTTCATCGAAGCCGTGCGGCGGCGGCAGTCCAACCTGCTCGCCACCATGAGGGCGATAGCCGACTGCCAGAAGCCGTTCTTCCTCGAAGGCGACGAGGCCCTGCTCCGCCCGATGGTGCTGCGCGACATCGCGGAGCGCACCGGGCTCGACATATCCACGGTGTCGCGAGTGAGCAACAGCAAGTACGTCGAGACGTGCTTCGGCATCTTCCCGCTCAAGTTCTTCTTCAACGACAAGTTCGTCACCGAAAAGGGCGACGTGCACTCCAAGGTGAGGATACGCAAGGCCATCGCGGCGATAATAGCCGGCGAGGACAAAAGCGACCCGCTGCCCGACGAGGCCATCGCGGCGCGCCTCAAGGAGCAGGGCTTCCTCGTGGCGCGGCGCACCGTCGCCAAATACCGCGAGCAGCTGGGGCTGCCCGTAGCGCGCCTGCGGAAATGAAAGAGAGATACATAATACGCGCCGCCCGCGCCGTGTCGCTGCTCTTCACGCCGTTCTTTTTCCCCGTGATAGCCTTCCTCGCCCTTTTCGCGTTCAGCTACATGAGGCTCCTGCCCCTGACGCTGAAAGCCGCCGCGCTGGTTACCGTCTTCCTCTTCACCGTCGCGCTGCCGCAGCTCTCCATATACATCTACCGCAAGATGAACGGGTGGAGCCGGCATCAGGCGGGCCGCCGCGAGCGGCGCCTCGTGCCCTACATGCTGAGCATAACGAGCTACGGCTGCTGCCTCTACGTGATGCAGCGCATGCGCATGCCGCACTTCATGATGGGCATAATAGCGGGCGCGCTGTCGATACAGGTGCTTTGCTCCATAATAAACCTTCGTTTCAAGATAAGCACACACTCCGCGGCGGCCGGCGGCGTGATCGGCGCGCTGCTCGCCTTCTCGCTGGTTTTCGCCTTCAACCCCGTGCGCTGGCTCTGCCTATCGCTCGTCCTCGCGGGCGCGGTGGGCTCGAGCCGCATCATCCTCCGCCAGCACACGCTCGCGCAGGTGGCGGCGGGGACGGCGCTCGGCTTCGCGTGCGGGCTGGTCAGCGTGCTTTACATATAGGAAAAAACTGACTGCCATGAAACCCTCTGTAAGCATCGTCATGGGAAGCGCCTCCGACCTCCCCGTGATGGAAAAGGCCGCCGCCGAGCTCGACGCCTTGGGGATACCCTTCGAGATGCTCGCCCTCTCCGCCCACAGAATGCCCGACGAGACGGCCTCCTTCGCCAAAGGGGCGGCCGCGCGCGGGGTGAAAGTCATCATCGCCGCCGCGGGGATGGCCGCCGCGCTGCCGGGCGCCGTCGCCGCGCACACCGCGCTGCCCGTGATCGGCGTCCCCGTGAAAGGGATGCTCGACGGGCTCGATGCCCTGCTGTCGATGGCGCAGATGCCGCCCGGAGTGCCTGTCGCGACGATGGGCGTGAACGGTGCGGGGAACGCCGCCCTGCTCGCCGCCCGCATCCTCGCCCTCTCCGACGAAGGCGTCCGCGCGCGCCTCGCGGAGCGCAAGGCCGCGCTGAAAGGGAAGGCGGAGGCAGCCGCCGGAGAGCTGGCGAAGGCGGCTTACCGCAACAGGACCAACTGACGCGCCGCCCCACGCGAGCCGAACCGCCCCGCGCCGCCGTGCGCCTCTGCGCGGAAAAGGAGGGCAGGGCGCGGCTTCAGCGGGCCTCCACGTGCTGTTTGGAATCGCGTTTTGCAACTTGTTGATAATCAA
>CAZLLM010000222.1:0-3548 GCA_964560405.1 uncultured Prevotella sp. | reverse complement strand
GGCTTCCCGCCGCGGGGCGGCGAAAAATCATAACAAATAAGGATTGCGGGCGACAAGGCGGTTTGATAACTTTGCGCCGGCAAAGACAAACCGTTCGCCGCAATGGGCAGTGCAGCAGCCGCAACGTTTTTCATCCTCCTCGCGCCGTGCGCCGCCGCGCCGCGGAACGCCTCCCGCGCCGCCTGCACGGAGCCGGACACGGCGAGGACGGTGGACATGGAGGAGGTGGTGGTTACGGCTTCGCCGAAAGAGAACGCGAGGCTGCGGGAGCAGCCTGTGTCGTCCGCGGTGTTCACGGGCGGAAGCATCGGCTCGCTCGGCGTCTCGGCCGTGAAGGACCTGTCGGGCTTCGTCCGCAACCTTTACATCCCCGACTACGGCAGCCGCCTCACGAGTTCGGTTTACATACGCGGCATAGGTTCGCGGATGAACACTCCTTCGGTCGCGATGTACATTGACAACGTGCCGGTGGCCGACAAGAGCGCTTACGACTTCGCGCTCTTCGACATCGACCGCATTGACGTGTTGAACGGGCCGCAGGGGACTCTTTACGGGCGCAACTCGATGGGGGGGCTTATACGCGTGTTCACCGCCGACCCCATGCGCAGGCAAGGCACGAAGGTGTCGCTCGGAGCGACGGGGCGCGTTACGGGGAGGCGCGTCTCGGCCTCCGTCAGCAGGAAGCCCCGCGACGGCTTCGCCTATTCCGCAGGCGGGTACTGGAGCACCGAGAATGGGTGCTTCCGCAACGCCGGCACAGGGCGCAAGGCCGACGGCTCGCGGGAAGCCGGAGCGAGCCTGCGGGCGGTGTTCAAGCCCTCCGAGAGGCTGCGCCTTGACTTAAGCGCAAAATACTCTTACAGCGACGAGGACGCCTACCCGTACTTCTACACCGGCAAGGCCCCGTCGGCCGAGGGCGAGGAGGCGTTCCCGGAGCAGGCGGGCCGTATAGCGGCCAACCGCGGGAGCAAGTACCGCAGGTCGATGCTGAACTGCGGGGCAGGCGTTACCTGCATGATGCCGCGGTACACGCTCTCATCGGTGGCAAGCTGCCAGTTCCTGCAAGACAGGATGTACATGGACCAGGACTTCCTGCCCGCCGACATATATTCGCTCGAGCAAAGGCAGCGCATACTGGCCGCCAGCGAGGAGCTGTCGCTTAAGACCGTCGCCGGACGCTGGAAAACGGCGACGGGGCTGTTCGCGATGTACCAGCATACGCACACCGCCACGCCGGTGGCCTTCTACGGAGACGGGATGGCAATGCTCAACGCCATGGTGTCCTCGAGCCTTCCGAAGCCCACGTTCACCAACCCTCTCACCCACCAGCCCGTGACTGTGGAGATGGAAATGCAGCTCACCGACCCCTCCCTGACCTTGACGGGGGACTACCGCACGCCTGTCGTGAACCTCGCGGCGTTCCACCAGTCGGTTTTCAGCGACTTCCCCGCACGTGGCGTCGATCTCACCGTCGGGCTCCGCGTCGACATGGAGCGGCAGAAGCTCGGATATGACATGACTGCCGGCGAAGTGAGCTACAACTTCGCCACGACCATGACCCCTCCCGCCAGCCTCAAGGCAAGGGCGGACTTGGAGGGGAAGCACTCGTGCGATTACGTGCAGCTTCTTCCCAAGGTGGCCTTGCAGTATAATTTCGGCAACCGCGGGAACGTTTACGCAACGTTCAGCAAAGGCTGCCGTTCAGGAGGCTACAACATACAGTCGGCTTCCGAACTGGCGCAGACGCAGCTGCGGGGAAGCCTGACGGCAGGCGCGAAAGGCTACGTAACGGGCCTCCTGCAACAGCAGATTGACAATGCCGGCAGCGAAGCGCTGAGGCAGATGTTCGCCGAAATAAAAAGCGCCGTAGAGCAGGGCATGCCGGAAGTGTCCGTGCCAGGGGCGGCAGTGCTGCGGTACAAGCCGGAATACTCCTGCAACTACGAGGCCGGGATGCACTTCAGTCTGCCGGACAACAGCCTGCAAATCGACGCGGCTCTGTTTTTCACGGACATGCGCGACCAGCAGATCGCACGGTATTCAGCCTCCGGGCTGGGACGCCAGACAATGAACGCCGGCCGCAGCCACAGCTGCGGGGCGGAGTTCGGAATGAGCGGCTTCGCGTGCGGACGCCGCCTGAGCTTCTCAGCCTCCTACGGCTTCACGAGGGCGGAGTTCGCGGAATACAACGACGGCACAGAGGATTTCAAAGGGAAATGCGTGCCAATGACCCCGACGCACAACATGAGCGTATCAGCGGACTACACCCTGCCCGTAAACTCGAAAGTGCTGTCGGCTGTCACTTTCGGCGCGGACGTTGTAGGGTTAGGCAAAATCTATTGGACGGAGAGGAACGACGTGTCGCAAAGATTTTACGCCAACGTCGGGGCGCACATTACCGCCGAACTCGGCTTCGCGCGCCTGAGGGTATGGGGCAAGAACCTTACCTGCGCAAAGTACGACACATTCTATTTCGAATCAATGAGCCGCGGCTTCAGACAGCAAGGCAAGCCTTGCCGCATAGGAGCCGACCTGACTTTCGAGTTTTAGGGCGCAGGCGTTATCCGCCGCGCTGATTTGCGCCTGCGGGAAAATATTGCCAATTTTGCAGGAAAGGCAAGCGTCCCCCGTCCGCAACGGGCTGGCGACAGCTTCCGGGCTGGCGGGGCGGAAGAAAACAAGAAACACGTGCACAAGATGAAAAAAACAGCTACACTCATTCTGGCGGCGCTCCTCGTTGCGGGAGGCTGCTCCACAGTGCCCGTCACCGGGCGCAAGCAAATGCTGCTCGTCAACGACAGCGAAGTGCTGTCGGCAAGCCTTACGGAATACCAGAGCTACATGAAGACGGCGGCCCGCTCCGCCGACGCGCAGCGCACGGCGCAAGTGGAGCGCGTGGGCAGGAACATCGCGGCGGCCACAGAGGCTTACTTGCGGCAAAGCGGGCAGGAAGCCGAAATCCGGAACTTCGCATGGGAGTTCAACCTCGTGAAAAGCGAGGAGCTGAACGCCTTCTGCATGCCGGGAGGGAAGATAGTGGTCTACGAAGGGATAATGAGGCTCATCTCCTCAGACGACGAACTCGCCGTCGTGCTCGGACACGAGGTGGCGCACGCCGTAGCCAAGCACAGCAACGAGAGAATGAGCCAGCAGATGCTTTCGCAATACGGGGCGAACATCCTCGGAGCGGCTCTCGCCAACAAAAGCGCGGCCATACAGAACGCGGCAGGCACGGTGTACGGGCTCGGCGCGCAGTACGGCCTCGCCTTGCCGTTTTCGCGCAAGCACGAAAGCGAAGCCGACTACATCGGGCTGATCTTCATGCGGCTCGCAGGCTACGACCCCGGCACCGCCCTGACATTCTGGCGGAAAATGAGCGCATCCTCGGCCGGTTCCGCACCCGAATTCATGAGCACCCACCCCAGCGACAGCAGGAGAATCTCGCAAATCAAGAAAGCCCTCCCCGAAGTGACCGCGAAATACGCGCCCCTCGCCGCGACGCGGAAAGAAGAACCCACGAAATACAGCCCCCCTTCCGGAACGCAGGA
>CAZLLM010000221.1:0-3552 GCA_964560405.1 uncultured Prevotella sp. | reverse complement strand
GGCTGTCCTTATAATAAAACCTGTATAAAAACGTGTGCGCCCCGCCTTTCGTGCGGTGAAAGCGCGCGGCTTTTGAGGGGAGGCGAAGACTGTGCGTCTTCCCCGCTTTTCTTCGCGCTTTTTATCACCACGGCGTGTAGCCCCAGCCTGCGGCACTGTACCATCCGGTGTCGCGGAACGCCTTGTTGAGGTCGCCTAAGGGGCACCGCCAGGCGTTCCGCGTGTAGTCTTCCTGCGGGATGAACGCCGAAATGCCGCAGCAGTCGCTGTCGGTGTCCAGGAAGTACTCTTCTCCTAATCCGTATGTGTCGGCGAAGAACCGCGGCGTGAGGTACAGGGCTTCTATGCATTTGTCGAGCTGCCGCTTCCATGAGCCGTAGTCGCCGGGGGCGAGGATTTTCTTCATCGCGGCGTTCAGGTCGTAGAAATGCGGGAAGTTGTAGGAGTTGACCGAGCCGTAGAGCGAATAGCATTTCACTCCGCTCATGTCGGGGCAGGCATCCCCGGAGGAGGCGCTTATTTTGGAAAGGCATCTGCGCGTTTCGGCCGCGAGACCGTCAAGCTCCGAAGTCTTTACGCACGAGATTACGAGGCCGAAAGTCGAATACGGGTCAGAGGGGGGCAGCTCTGTCATGTAGGAGAAGAATGTGTCGGCGATGTCGGCTGGCCTGCCGGTGAACAGGCCGCGTCGCATGAGCGTGGTGTAGTCCGCGCCTATCGCGGGCGTTGATATCGGGCAGGCCACCACGTAGTCGGCGGCGTTGCGCAAGGCGTAGTCGACTTCGATGCACTGCATGAAGCAGGCGTCGAAAAAGATGTATTCAGGGCGGATGCCGCTCGCCTCCACCGCCCAAGCGAGGCTGTCAATGTCCATGGACGGCGCTGTGCGGCCGCGCCTGTCGAGGTCATCCTTCATCCTCCCGCCTGTGCCTGTGTCGGGTCCGAAGGAACGGGAGCCCGGATAGTCGGTGTTCAAGGCAGGGAGCCATCCGCTGGCGTGCGACCAGAACACCAGACCGTAGCTTTCCGAGTGGTAAGCCTGCCTTGTCCAGGCGAGGATATCGCGCAGCGTCTCCGGGTCGGCGGAACACAGGTTCTCGTTGAACTGCCTCACTATCTGCGGCTCTTTGCAGCCTTTGTAGAAGCGGTAGACGCGCGGATTCCTCGCATCGTCCACGTACATCAGCAGCTGGTCGCGGGCATCGAGAAACCGGCTGCCTGCCATTACTTCCGCGGAGTCGCCGCTGTTGTACCTTTCATACCCTAAGCTGTTTTCGGCCGCGACATACATCAGCACCGTCCTGCGGATGCCCTGGCCGGCCTCTTCGGGGCTTTTGTCGTCATCGCTGCAAGACGCGGCCGCAAGCGCCGCCGCAGCGAGCAAGATAGTGAGGCTTCTGATGCGTTCCATAGAATGCTTTTTGTATATTATTGCTGTGGTGTGCCGCCTTTTTCTTTGTTCTTTGACTTGTCGGCCGCGCCACCCCAGCTTATTTCCACGTGCCGGTAGCCGAATGCGAGGAACAAGGACCTGAATTTCTCGGCGATGTTCTGCGCGGCCTGCTGCCGCTGCCCTTTGCCGAAGCTGCGCCGCAGCATTTTCTCCCGGGCCTTACGGTAAAGCGCCTCGTAGGTTTCGGCGTTCCAGTCCCCCTCTTCTATGAAAGTGCGCGTGCGCGCCTCGTCGATGAAGTCCGGGTTGAGCAATGTGATTGGGGGCAGCTTCAAAACGGCCGTGTCGCCTTTCGCAGTGAACCAGTCGCCGCTTGCTTCGCGCATGTCAACGCCCAGCCGGAGCGTCCCGGCGTAAATGCGCGTCAGTGCCTTGTCGCCGAAAAAGCGCTCTTCGGCCGTGTCGGTCATCTCTTCGCACTCAATCGCAAGCGCCTCCCATTGGCGGATTTCGCGGATGTCCTGTATTTGCGTCGCGGTGGCTCCTATGTGCAGGGTTTCCGGGATTTCCGCTGAAAACAAGCCGCCCGGCTTGCGCAGTGCCGGGATTACCGCCGCCAGTGCTATCGCCGCCGCTATCGCGAGGAGAGCGTATGGGTGCTTTATGAGAAGTCTCGCGACCTGCCCCAGCAGGCGCAGCGGGATTTTCCACAGATACCGTACGCGACCGAAAGCACGGCGGGCGTCCTGCCGACTGTGTTCACGGCTGCGGCGTTGCTTGTCATTTGTCATTGTGCGGTCTGTGTCTGACTTCATTGGGCGGAATGATGCCGTTGCGTTATTCCTTAGCGGTTTTCAGCGCCGGCGCGCCGCAGCACGTTACCGCCGTCAGTGGGGCGGAAGTTTATCGTGATGTTCCGCTCCTCGTACCCCATTCCGGCAACGACCGGCACCAAAGCGCGGGCGGCGTTCACACGCGACGTTTCTATTATGCCCAGCTCCCGGATGTGCTTCTCTATGCTGTCAATGCCTTGCCTTGTGTAGCTCTCCACTTCCGCGGCGCTGAAGTCGGAACGCAGCGGGCCTACGGCCTTGCGTATTCCTTGATGGTCTATCTTCGAACTGCTCACGACTATCACAGGGTCTGGCAGTGTGATTGTGATTTTCGCGCCATGCCGCTTGATGTTCTCTTCCCCGAAATCAGCGAAGTCTATGTACCCGCGCAGCGTTACGTCTATCGGAATCGCTATCTTCCTGTCGCCTACCGGGACTTCGCGCCTGAAAGGGCGCGACAACAGCTTGCCGCTGACGAAGATCTTGTCATCGAACGTTACGATTTTGTGCAGGCTGTATTCGGTTGTCGCCAGACGCGAGCAGCGTGCGATGCGGTCGGCAAGCAGCAAGGCCGTGTCAGCGCGGACGGACGAGGGAGGCGCGGCCTTGCCGCTATACTGTCCTCCCCCGCCTCCGCATGACGCAGCGGCGAGGGAGAGGATGACGAATGTTGCGAACCGTTGCATTCTGGCTTATGTGCCTCGCTTTTTGGATGACGTATTCTATATCTTTGGATGCGCCCGTTCCGGATGCAAATATAATATTTTCATACATTACGATTGCACGGAGCGGCGGCGCATGCCGTCCCGCCAGCCGTATGCGGCGAATACGCGTTCCCGCGAAAGGCACTGTCATGTTCAACTTTCGCCGCCAATGCCGCCATCCCGGTTTTCGTAAGGGTCGCCGCCCTCCCCGTTTCCTGCGCCGGACGGGAAACCGCAGTCGTCCGCTTCAGCCCCAGCATCCATAAGGAAGCCGTCAATTTCGCGGCGTTCCTTCTTCGTGGGGCGTCCGGCACCGCGGGCGCGGACTCCTGCGCAGGAGGTTCTCGCCGCCAGAAGATCGAGCTGATCCGCAGGCGTGACGTTTTTCATTATCCCATCTAATTTTGAAGCCCCCACCCGTTGGGCGATAGCCTTTTCCACGAGGAATGTGTAGAGTACCGGGGGCTTGCGCACGCTCACCTTGTCGCCCTCATCCACAGTGTGCGAAGCCTTGGCGCAAGCGCCGTTCACTTGCACTCTCCCGTTGCGGCAGGCGGCGGTGGCCTCGGCGCGGGTCTTGAATACCCTCACAGCCCAAAGCCATTTGTCAAGCCGTACTCCC
>CAZLLM010000220.1:0-3564 GCA_964560405.1 uncultured Prevotella sp. | reverse complement strand
GCAGGAACTGCGGGATACTTTTCAGATTCTTACGTAATCAACGAAGTCGAAGTCCTTTTCATCGCCTTCGTCGGCCGTGTGCCGCTCGCGGCGTTCCTCTTTCCAGAGCGAGGCATCGAACGCGGGGAAGAAGGCGTCGGCGTTTTCGGGCGTGTCATATACGAGAGTGAGCACCATTCGTGAGGCAAGGCCTATCGTCTTTGCGTAGACAGAGGCTCCGCCTATGACGTACACTTTTTCGCCGGACGTGCAGGCGGCAAGAGCTTCTCCAAGCGAGGGGAATACTTCGCAGCCGGGAAACGCCGTACCTGCACAGCGGCTCAGCACTATGTTGCGGCGCAGGGGAAGCGCGCCTTTGGGCAACGACTCAAACGTGCGGCGACCCATAAGCACGGTGTTGCCTAATGTGAGCGACCGGAAGTGCCTCATGTCGGATGTCAGGCGGTAGAGCAGCCTGTTGCCGCGGCCTATGGCGCGGTTGCATGCGAGAGCGGCTATTATGATTATTTCGGGGCCGCAGGCCTGCGGCCGGCTTTCGTTTCCGTGCATAACCTTACACCGAGATGTCGGCCTTGATGTGCGGCCAAGGGTTGTAGTTCTCGATAGCGAAGTCTTCGTAGCGAAACGCGAACAGGTCTTTCACCTCTGGGTTAAGCCTCATCACAGGAAGCGGACGCGGCGTGCGGGAAAGCTGCAGACGAGCCTGTTCTATATGGTTAAGATAGAGGTGAGTGTCGCCCGTCGTGTGTATGAAGACTCCCGGCTTCAGCCCGGTGGCCTGCGCCGTCATCAGAAGCAGCAGTGAATACGATGCAATATTGAATGGCAGTCCGAGAAACGTATCAGCGCTACGCTGGTACAGCTGCAGGCTCAGCCGCCCGCCGGCGGCGTAAAACTGGAACAGAACGTGGCATGGCGGCAGGTTCATGTTCCCAAGGTCGGCGACATTCCATGCGCTTACGAGCATCCGGCGCGAGCCCGGATTGCGCTTTATCTCATTTACTACATGCGCAATCTGGTCTATGGGTCTGCCGTCGTAGCCGGGCCAGCTGCGCCACTGGAAGCCGTATATGTGTCCGAGTTCCCCGTCCGCGTCAGCCCATTCGTCCCAGATGCTTACGCCGTGTTCGTGAAGATACCTTAGATTGGTGTCTCCTCGGAGAAACCACAGCAGCTCGTGTATGATTGACGGCAGGTGCAGTTTCTTTGTGGTGAGAAGAGGGAATCCGTCGCTTAGGTCGAAGCGCATCTGGCTGCCGAAGATACTGATTGTTCCTGTTCCCGTGCGGTCGCTTTTCTCAACGCCTTCGGCGAGTATGCGGCTGAGAAGGTCAAGGTATTGTTTCATTTCAGCCAGAATGGTTTTGAGGGTTTCTTTCGCCGCGGTAATGGCGGGCTATGACCAGGCCGCCTATTCCCCAGCACGTTACCAGTGCGCCGACACCCATGCCGAAGCGGAAATCAAGGAACGCGGAAAAGGCTGACAGGCCTGCGCCTATTGCAATGTTTCTTATAGCCTTGTCGCGCCGGGCGGCGTATGCGGAGTTCGCGTTCTCCGGGTTATTCCCCGTACTTTTAACACTGCGCGCATGTGGCTCTGCTGGCGCGGCTTCGGCGTATGCTGACATCTCAGAGTATCTGCGTCTGGAGGATTGCCTTATGCGGAGGCAGAGGCGCACTGCCAGCCATACAAGCAGCACTATCAGCGCGAAAGGCAGCAGTGCCAGCGCGGCGGCTGCCAACGCGAGCAACAGGCCTCCGGCTGTAAGCAGAGCACCCAAGCCGCCAGACAGGAGCGAGCCTGGAAACGAACTGTCCGAAAGCCCGTCTGCCGCGTCTTGCAGCGACTGTACGAACCCCTTCGGAATTGTCGCCGTAACTACATAACTCGATGTGTCGCTCTCAAGCGTGTCGCTCATGGCGACAACCATCGCGGTGTCGTGTATCACGCCGATGGAATCGACAGAGGCGGCGCTTGCCGGCGACACCGCAAGCGCGATCGCGGCGGTCAGAAGGAATCCTGTTATTTGTCGCATTGCTTTAGAGCGCATACTCCGCATGTTTCCGCAAAGATAGTTATTTCCTGCCACAGCCGGACCGCTCAGGTGGCTCTGAACATGACGGGCTGGCTTCCGTACACGTCCGTTTTGGCTTGTCAGGCAAAGCGGGTCACGCGTCAGGCGCATGGCGGCAAAGGCGTCCGGGAAATGTCAGGCCGTTGAAGTCGCTGAAAACAGTAAGGTTTTTTCACATTGACAGCCGCGTCTATATCGGGGGGAAACCGTAACTTTGCACACCTTTTACGACAGGCATCATGAGACAGCTGAAAATCAACAAAAGCATTACTAACAGATCAAGCGCGGCTCTCGACAAGTACCTCGTGGAAATAGGGCGGGAAGAGCTTATCTCTACGGACGAGGAAGTGGAACTGGCGCAACGCATCCATCATGGCGACCGCGAGGCTCTCGAAAAGCTGACGCGGGCGAACCTGCGCTTTGTGGTCAGCGTCGCGAAGCAGTACCAGAATCAAGGGCTCGCTCTCAACGACCTGATAGACGAGGGGAACCTCGGCCTCATCAAGGCGGCGAAGAAATTTGACGAAACGCGCGGCTTCAAGTTCATATCCTACGCTGTCTGGTGGATACGCCAGAGCATTCTGCAGGCTATTTCGGAGCAGAGCCGCATTGTGCGCATGCCCTTGAACCAAGTGGGCTTCAAAAGCAAGCTGGACAAGGCTATAATCAACTTCGAGCAGGAGAACGAACGCCGCCCGTCGGTGCAGGAGCTTGCCGACATACTCGACACCGACGAGGTTAAGGTGAAAGAGGCATTAAGCACTAACGGGAAGAAAGTGTCGGTGGACGCACCGTTTCAGGATGACGATTCCAACTCTCTCATAGACATAATGACAGACGAGACGGCGCCGGCAACAGACAACAATATGGAGAAGGAATCGCTGGCTGCGGATTTGAACGCCGCCTTAGGCACTCTCACCGAGCGCGAACAGGCGGTGCTGAAAATGCTTTTCGGCATAAGCTGTAACGAGATGACGGCGGAAGAGGTCGCCAATTCGCTCAGCCTGACGCGCGAGAGAGTGAGGCAGATAAAAGAGCGTGCGCTGCGCAGGCTTCGCGATGACGAGAACATCAGCATCCTTACGAAATACTTAGGGTGAACGCCGCGGCGGGACACCGCCTGAGCGGAAAGACACAGCCCTTAATCAGAAAGGACTGTGTCTTTTTATGTCGGAACCGCACCTCTAAGGCTTGCAATTGATAAACAATGCTTGTCTGTGCATGCAACCGGACGGCGCGAAGACAACGGCATATCCCGGATTCGCAAAGAGGCTCACGGGCGGGAACGGCGAGGCAGGCTTCACCGCGGCGGCGAAACGCAGGGAGGCTTTCAAGTCCGCCGCGGAGACCGGCGAAGTGCATACCGGCGGGAAGCCGCGCAAGCGCGGCAGGCGTTCCGGCAACGGCAAGGACGGCGGGGCAGGCCGGAAAAAGCGGCGCGTCAAAGACCCCCGCAACCCGCAGGAATCCGCACGATACCCGCCGGAAA
>CAZLLM010000219.1:0-3598 GCA_964560405.1 uncultured Prevotella sp. | reverse complement strand
GGCGTGCCGCAGGGGTCTCCGGGAACGTTCCGTAAATGGCCGGGCGGCCGAAGATTCGCCGCGCAGGTTTTTGCCCTGTTGCGCGGTTGGATTAATTTTGCAACTCAAACACAGGCGACATGGAGCAGGAACTTGTCATTTACAACACTCGCACGCGCAGGAAGGAGAAATTCGAGCCGCTGACTCCGGGACGCGTCGGGATGTACGTCTGCGGCCCGACAGTGTACGGCGACCCTCACCTCGGCCACGCGCGGTCCGCCATCACTTTCGACGTGCTTTTCCGCTACCTGCGGCACACGGGCTACGAAGTGCGCTACGTGCGCAACATCACCGATGTGGGTCATCTGGAGCACGACTCCGACGAGGGCGAGGACAAAATCGCGAAGAAGGCGCGCCTCGAGCAGACGGAGCCGATGGAGGTGGCGCAGCACTACGCCAACAGGTATCACGAGGCTATGCGCGCGCTCAATGTGGAAGACCCCAGCATCGAGCCGAGCGCTTCGGGGCACATCATCGAGCAGGAGCGTCTCGTGGACGAAATACTTTCGAACCGCTTCGCCTACGTCAGCAACGGCAGCGTCTACTTCGACATCGAGGCATACAACAAGGCGCACCGCTATGGCGTACTTTCGGGCCGCAGCCTTGACGACGTTATCAGCGGGAGCCGCGAGCTCACCGGGACGGACGAGAAGAGGAACAAGGCCGACTTCGCGCTATGGAAAAGGGCGCAGCCCTCGCACATCATGCGCTGGCCGAGCAAATGGGGCGACGGCTTTCCGGGCTGGCACACCGAATGCGTAGCCATGGGGCGCAAATACCTGGGCGCGCGCTTCGACATACACGGCGGCGGGATGGATCTCGTGTTCCCGCACCACGAATGCGAGATAGCGCAGGCCGTGGCCGCGCAGGGCAGCGAGATGGTGAGGTACTGGATGCACAACAACATGGTCACCGTCGAGGGGCAGAAGATGGGGAAGAGCCTCGGCAACTTCATAACGCTCGAAGAGTTCTTTACGGGAAGGCATCCGAAGCTCGCGGCGGCGTACCCGCCCATGACAATACGCTTCTTCATCCTTCAGGCGCACTACCGCAGCACGGTGGACTTTTCCAACGAAGCCCTGCGGTCGAGCGGCAAAGGGCTGGAAAGACTTCTGGCGGGGTACAGGCAGCTGGAGCGGCTCGTCCCCGCGGAAGACGGCAGCGTAACGGAGAGCTACGCCGACGGCCTCACGGCCAGATGCTACGAGGCGATGAACGACGACCTCAACACGCCGGTCGTCGCGGGCCTGCTTTTCGACGCTTGCCGCACAATCAACCAAGCGGCCGCCCGCGCCGCCTCCATAACGCCCGGCGCGGCCGTGAAGCTGCAGAAGCTGTTCGACGTGTTCGCCTTCGGCGTCCTCGGGCTGCGGAAAGAGGCGGCCGCCGGCGCCGTACGCGAGGAAGCCTACGCCGGAGCCGTCGACATGCTCCTCGAAATGCGCCGCAAGGCGAAAGACGCGAAGGACTGGGCCACAAGCGACAGGATACGCGACGGGCTCGCGCGGCTGGGGTTCGAAGTGAAAGACACGCGCGACGGAGCCGTCTGGCGGCTTGACAAGTGAACGAGCCGTCCGCGCAAGGCGAGGCGCGTGAGCCGCTTTCCCGGCAGGCGCGGCGGGCGGCTTCCTGCGCACGGAAAGCGTTAATCCTGAGTGCGGGGAAAACCTGCGGAACATGGAACTTTCAGAAATATACAAGCTCTACCTGAAGCAAGGCGCAATAACCACCGACAGCCGGGACTGCCCGGCGGGCTCAATGTTCTTCGCCCTGCGCGGCGGCAGCTTCGACGGCAACGCCTGCGCCGCCGAAGCGCTCGCGAAAGGCTGCGCTTATGCCGTAATCGACGAGGAAAGGTTCGCCTGCAAAGGCGACCCGCACTACATACTGACGGACGACGCCCTCGCCGTAATGCAGAGGCTCGCCAGCCTGCACCGCAAGACGTTGGGCATACCATTGATACAAATCACCGGCACTAACGGGAAGACCACGACAAAGGAGCTGACGGCGGCCGTGCTCGGGAAGAGATACCGCACGCTGTGCACGGAGGGGAACCTCAACAACCACATCGGCGTTCCGAAGACGCTGCTGCGCCTCAGCCCCATGCATCAGGCGGCGGTCATTGAGACCGGAGCCAACCACCCTGGCGAAATAGCCCTGCTCTCAAGTATCGCCGACCCCGACTTCGGGATAATAACCAACGTGGGGCGCGCCCACCTCGCGGGCTTCGGCTCGTTAGAGGGTGTCGTCCGCGCGAAATGCGAGCTTTACGGCTACCTGCGCGGGAAGAAAGGCGCGGCGGCGTTCCTCAACCACGACTCCGAAATACTGCGCCGCATGTCGGAGGGGCTGGAAACAGTCGCCTACGGAACCGTCCCCCACGAGAGCCTCGCCGTCGAAGGATGCGTTACGGGCTGCCGGCCTTTCCTCTCTTTCCGCTGGCGCGGGAAGGCGGCGGGCTGGCGCGACGTGGAGACGAAGCTCGTCGGCGACTACAACATCTCCAACTTCCTTGCCGCGATAGCGGTGGGGCTGCGGTTCGGCGTGCCTGCCGGCGACATAGACGCCGCGCTCGCCGGATACACCCCCTCGAACTGCCGCTCGCAGCTCATGGAGACAGGGCGCAACACCCTGATAATCGATGCCTACAACGCCAATCCCGTAAGCATGAAAGCCGCCTTAGACAATTTCGCCCGGCTTGAAGCCTCCCCCAAAATGGCGATACTCGGACAGATGGAAGAGCTGGGCGGGGAAAGCCGCGAGGAGCACCGCAAGATAGCGGACCGCCTCGCGTCGGCGGGCTTCGACGAGGTGTGGCTTGTGGGGGAATCGTTCAGAGGACTGGCTCCGCAGTTCCGCTTCTTCGAGAACGCGGACGAAGCGGCGGAGGCGGTAAAGGCAGAGGGCGTCTCCGGCCGCACGATACTCATCAAAGGCAGCAACAGCAACCGCCTTTCGCGGCTGGCGGCCCTGCTGTGATGGCGCGGCGGGTCGCACGCCCCCAGTCCGCGCCGTGCGGGGCGCATGAGCGCCGCCGCCCGTTAACATACGGCGAAGCCCCGGAGGAATCCGGGGCGCGCATGCGGCGGAGCGGGGCGCCGTGCGGGGCGGCCGCTCAAAGCTTCTTGAACACTTCGCCGGTAGTCTCGAAAGAAAGCAGGCCGTTGTTCAGCTCGTACCTCTGCTTCAGCATGAACTCGTCCTCGTAAATCAGCGTTATGAAGTTCTTGTCGGCCTCCCACTCCAGCGTCTTGTCGTCTGTAACGCGCCCCTCGCCGTCCATAACCCACTGGCGGGCCGTCATGTCGATATTGAGGAGGATATAGGTGGTCTCGCCGCCGCTCTGGGGGTATTCCTCCCACAGGCCCGAAAGAGCCTGCTTGTAGAAGCCGCCGGAATCGTCATCGTCGGAGCAGGACGTGAACGCCAGCGTCGGCAGCAAAAACGCCAGCAGGAAAAGAAACTTTTTCATAAAACTCGCTTTTTACAGGTGTTCCCAGTTTTACAGGCGGCCGCGTCCGGCCTCCGGGCGCGAATTTACTCATTTTCGCCGTGACAG
>CAZLLM010000218.1:0-3607 GCA_964560405.1 uncultured Prevotella sp. | reverse complement strand
TCGTCGAGGTTCACCAGCTTGTTCACTATGGCGTAGATTGTCAGCCCGGCGACGGAATGGATGTTCAGCTTGCGCGAGATGTTCTTGCGGTGCGTCAGCACGGTGTTCACGGATATGTAAAGTCTGCCGGCTATCTCCTTGTTTGTCATTCCTTTCACGACGCAGGCGAGCACTTCGCGCTCCCGCCCGCTCACGGCCTCGCCCTGCCCCGCGTCCGCCGCCGTCCGTCCGCCGTCTCCGGCTGGGGGCTCCGGCGCGTCGCTTTCGAGCCGGCGCAGGGCCGGGGCGAGCAGCGCGTTTTCGAGGCGGCAGTGCGTGACGAGGTCGTCCTCGCAGGTGTATATGTCGGAAAGCACGTTGTTCAGCAGGTTCGCGTTGGCCGACGGTATCCTGTACTTTATCAGGAAGCTTTTCAGCTCCGTGAACTTCGACTCTATCGCGGAGTGACCGCGCAGGAACTGCCCCGCGGGGCGGGAGGCCGAGCCGCGCCCGTCGAGCAGCCGGTCTATGTAGGCGAACACCTTGTTGTTCTCGAACTCCATGTGTTTGCGCACCTCGTTGTTGTACTCGTCGAAGAACTTGAGTATGAGGAAGGCCACCTCGTTTCTTGCGGAGCAGTCCACCGCTTCCAGCAGCTTGCGCCGTATCCGCGGGAACTGGAAGTTCAGGAAGTAGTCGTGGGCGTTTTTCAGGTACGATGTCAGGGCGCGGACGGAGACGCCGTCCGCCAGCAGGCCCGCGCTCTCGTCCCCGTGCTTTATGTAGTTGGCGACGGCGAGGAACGTGCCCGTGTCGACGCTGTTCTCGGCGCATACCTCGCTCACGGTCTTGTCGCCCACGCCGAGGGGGATGCAGAAACGGCTCATCGCCTGCAGGAGGCGGCGCTCGCCGCGCAGGATGTCGCACATCCTGTCGCCGCTCTTGTAATATGCCCTCGTCATAGCCCGGATGCTTTTCTCCGTGCAAAGTAAGCTCTTTTGGGATTAACGCAGCATCACCATTTCAGGGTATTTTCCCCCGCGCCGCCGGACGCGGAAGCCCCCGCTAGCCGCCCGCGTAGCCGCAACCGGGTACTGGGGCGCGGGGCGGCGGAAGCGCCGTGCCGGTCCCCCCGCCCCCTTTACGGCGGTTTTTAGTAATTTTGCGCGCACAAACTTCACACGGGAATGCGTCTGTCAGAGCTTGAGACCGGCGAATGCGGCGTGATAGCCAAGGTTTACGGAACGGGCAGCTTCCGCAAGCGCATCGTCGAAATGGGGTTCATCAAGGGGAAAACGGTGAAAGTGGCGCTCAACGCCCCCCTGCACGACCCCGTCGCCTACGAGGTGATAGGCTACAAGGTGTCGCTCCGCCGCGAGGAAGCCGCGATGATAGAGGTGATCAGCGTGCAGGAGGCGAGGAGCGCCGCGAGGAAGCCGGAAAGCCAGAGGCCCATCGTCTCGCGCGAGCGGCAGGCGCAGGCGGCCCTCCCCGACAGCGGCGGGGCGGAACTCGCCCTGATGGAAAGCCTCGCGGACGAGCGGGGGAAGAGCATAACGGCCGCGCTCGTGGGCAACCCGAACTGCGGGAAAACGTCGCTTTACAACGCCGCCTCAGGAAGCCATGAGCGCACGGGCAACTATTCCGGCGTGACCGTGGACGCTAAGGAGGGGAGCCTTGACAGGCGCGGATACCATTTCACCTTGACCGACCTGCCCGGCACGTACTCGCTCTCCGCGTACAGCCCGGAGGAGCTGTTCGTGAGGAGGCAGCTGGCAGAGCGCGCCCCCGACGTGATAATCAACGTCATCGACGCGACGAACCTCGAGCGCAACCTCTATCTCACCATGCAGCTCATCGACATGAACATGCCGATGGTGATAGCGCTCAACATGTACGACGAGCTGGAGAAAAGCGGCGACGAGTTCGACTACAAGAGCCTCGCCTACATGCTGGGCGTCCCCATCATCCCCACGGTGGGAAGGACGGGCGAGGGCGTGGGAAGCCTCTTCGACGCGGCCATAAGCGTTTACAACGGGAGCGACGAGGTCTCGCGGCGGCACATCCACGTGAACCACGGCGCGGAGATAGAGCAGTCCGTGAACCGAGTGCGCGCCGCGATAGGGAAAGACGGGAGCCTGCGCTCGCAGTACTCGCCGCGCTACCTCTCGATAAAGCTGCTCGAGAACGACAGCGAGGCGGAAAGGCTGATAAGCCCCCTCGGCAACCGCCGCGAGATCGATGCCGTGTGCCGCGAAGAGAAGGCGCGCCTGCAGGAAACGCTGGGCGAATCGAGCGAATCGGCCATAATCGACGCCAAATACGGCTTCATCTCCGGCGCGCTCAAAGAGACGTTCCGCCCGAAGGAGAGGCGCCGCGGGCGCAAGACGGCGAGCGAGAGGATAGACGCCTTCGTCACACACAGGATAATGGGCTACCCCCTCTTCTTCGCCGTGCTGTACGTGATGTTCGAGGCGACGTTCTCGCTCGGAAGCTATCCGATGGAGTGGATTGACTGGCTCGTGGGGAAGGCGGGCGGGCTCGCGGCGGCCGGCATGGCGGAAGGGCCGCTGAAAGACCTCGTAACCCACGGGATAATAGGAGGGGTGGGGAGCGTCGCCGTATTCCTGCCGAACATACTCATACTCTACTTCTTCATCTCCCTCCTCGAAGACACGGGCTACATGGCCCGCGCCGCCTTCCTCACCGACAAGCTGATGCACAAAATGGGGCTGCACGGAAAGTCGTTCATCCCCATGGTGATGGGCTTCGGGTGCAACGTCCCCGCAGTGATGGCCGCACGGACGATAGAAAGCCCCAAGAGCCGGCTCGTCACAATGCTCGTCACGCCGCTCATGTCGTGCAGCGCAAGGCTCCCCATATACATCGTGGTGACAGGGGCGTTCTTCCCCGAGCGCGCCCCCCTCGCGATGCTCGCCCTGTACACGCTGGGGATACTCGCGGCCGCGGTCATGGCGCGGATATTCAGCCGCATGCTCATGAAAGAGGGCAACCTGCCCTTCGTGATGGAGCTTCCGCCCTACCGCATCCCCACGAGGAAGTCCGTCCTGCGCCACACATGGGAGAAAGGCCGGCAGTACCTGAGGAAAATGGGAGGCGTCATCTTCGTGTGCAGCGTGATAATATGGTTCCTCGGATACTTCCCGCGGCCCTCCGGCCAGCGGCAGGAAGACTCATGGCTGTGCAGGGCCGGCAGGACGATAGACCCCGTCATGCGGCCGCTGGGGTTCGACTGGAGGATGGACGTGGGAATCGTGGCCGGCATAGGGGCGAAAGAGCTCATAGTAAGCTCGCTCGGCGTGATGTACAGCAGCGCGGAGGACGGCCTCCAGGCTGAGGCGGGCCGCCCCGCCGACACGCACCTCCAAAGAGCCGTGTCAAAGTCGATGACCCCGCAGGCCGCCGCCGCCTACCTCGTGTTCATCCTCCTTTACTTCCCGTGCGTGGCCACGCTGGCGGCCATCAGGAGCGAATCCGGCAAGTGGAAATGGGCGCTGTTCACCATGGCGTACACCACGCTGCTCGCCTACGCCGCGGCTTTCGCCACATACAGGATCGCCCTCCTGCTCTGACGCCCCGCCGATGCCCGCGAAACCAGCCCTTTCTC
>CAZLLM010000217.1:0-3630 GCA_964560405.1 uncultured Prevotella sp. | reverse complement strand
GTTTCTGCAATCACATGGACTCATGTTTAATATGCTTTGTCTTGATTCAGCCAGCAGGCTGTTTCAATTATGCCGGAACTTCTTTAATCTTGAATTTTCGCATAGGGGAGCGGCGCCTGCCATGCCGGGAATGCATTATCTTTGCATACAGTTATGTGCGGCCGGGGGCGGCGGGAACGCGGCAAGGATAGGATAAATGCAGCTGCAAATGGCATTGAGACGTTTCGGAGTATCGTTGGAGGAGAGCTTGCTGGAGGCGTTGGACCGGTATGTGCGGGGGAACGGCTTTCAAAACCGCTCGCAAGCCATCCGTTTCCTCGTGGAGAAGAGTATCGCGGAACAGAAGTGGCTGTGCAATCATGTCGTAGCGGGGACAATCATAGTGATGTACGGTCAGGCGCGCAAGGACATCGCCTCGCGTATCGCCGACATACAGCATGATTATCAGGACGTAATACTGTCGTCCTCGCAGTATTACATCAGCCGAGACTCCTGCCTGCACATCGCCGCCGTGAAAGGCGCGGCGCACCGTCTGACGGAGCTGTCGGACCTGCTGACCGCCATAAGAGGCATACGGCACGGCAAGCTCGTGATGAGCCGCGCCGACTGAATTTGTTTTTTTTGCCGTCCCCGTAACACGAATTGACGAAAACGTAGCAAACATGAGACTTATAGCATCGCTTTTACTTTCCCTCATAAGCCCGGCGGTCTGCGGCCAGCGCGCCGTTGAGAAGGCGATCCGCACGGCGGCGGAGCGGCAGTTGCAGGCATACCCCAGCTCCACGCTGCGTGATTTGTACAAGAGTTTCTTTCAAGACCGTTTCGGGCCGGGGCATCTGATCAGCGACACGGCTTCGGCCGGAGCCTTTCTGCGTGAGGAGCTTGCCTCGCGCAGCCGTTTCAAAGGCCCGCTTTACGAGCCTGCCGGATGCGCGAGGCATTTCGTCCGCGTCAATCTCGCGGTCGTCAAGGACGGACTTGTGCCGTTCCAGACCTATTTCAGCGCCTTTCTGCGCAGCGCGGAAGGCTTCCGCCCCGTGCCTTTGGAGGAATGGAGGAGGGAATGGTCGCTTATAAGCGGAGTCATTTCAAAATTGGACAGGCCTGTGGAAAATTATGCCAAAGACAGCCTGGAATTAGTAGGGCTCCTGAACAGCGGCGAATGCGATGTACACCACAGCCGGGCATTCAGCGAATCCTACGACCCTCACTACCGTATCATAAGAAGGGATATTTTCGAGGACGAACTGCTGCCTTTGATAAATCATGAGAAACCTCAAAAACAAGAAAAATGAAGACTTACAGACACTCCCTGCCGCGGCTGGCCTGCTGCGCCGCCGCTTCCGCCGTCTTTGCCGCTGCCGGAGCTGCCGCGCCGCCGCCGGCGGACACAACGCGCACATACACTACGGGCGAGGTTGTGGTTACCGGCAGCAACAACGCCACAGGGAGGAACCTGCTCCCTTACACTGTCTCCGTCATAGGCAGCTCCCAATTGGAGGCCACGGGGCATACGCAGCTGCTCTCCGCCCTTTCCGGGCGCGTGCCGAGCCTGTTCGTAACGGAACGCAACATCTTCGGGTTCGGCCTGAGCAACGGCGGCTCGGGAGGCGTAAAGATACGCGGCGCAGGCGGCTCGCCTACAAACTCGGTGCTGATGATGGTGGACGGGCAGCCCCAGTTCGCCGGACTGTATTCTCACCCGGTCGCCGACTTTTACGAGACGGAATACGTAGACCACGTGGAGGTGCTGCGAGGCCCTGCCTCCGTCCTCTACGGCTCCAACGCCGCGGGCGGGGTCATTAATGTCATCACGAAAAACGCCGTCAGGGACGGCGTGCGCACCACTCTCTCCACGCAATACGGCTCCTTCAACACATGGAACTCCTCGCTCTCCAGCGCGATCCGCCGCGGCAAGTTCTCATCCCTCGTGTCGCTCGGCTACGACCGCACGGACGGCCTCGAAGACAACTTCGACTTCAAGCAGGGGAACCTCTACGTGAAGGCGGGATACGACTTCAGCAAGGCATGGAATCTGCGGGCTGACTACTCTCTTATGAACTTCACGGGCAACGACCCCGTTTACCCGCGCCTTGACGACCCCGAATCCAAAGACATTTACCACCAGAACATAACACGCGGCGAAGCATCGCTGACGGCAAACAACCATTACGGCAACACTAACGGCAGCGTAAGGACGTATTACAGTTACGGCAACCATTATATTGACGACCCGCGCCATTTCCACAGCCTTGACGACCGCTTCGGCATCATTGCCTACCAGAACTTCCGCCCGTGGCGGAACGCGGACGCGACAGCGGGCTTCGATTTCGACACATATACCGGCAAAATACCGATGTCGGGCGGCACGGCCCATACGGAAGGCTCGATGACGACCATAAGCCGCAAGAGCATCACAGAGTATTCCCCCTACGTAACCCTCTCGCAGGGCCTGTTCGGCGGGGTTCTGATACTGAACGCAGGGCTGCGCATGGCGAACAGCGACCGTTTCAGCACGCAATGGGTTCCGCAGGGCGGCTTCGTGATCCGCCCGGCGGAAGGCTGGACGGTTAAGGCGTCTGTGGCGAAAGGCTTCCGCAACCCGTCTTTCCGCGAGATGTACCTCTACCCGCCCGCCAACCCCGACCTCGACCCGGAGAGCATGACGAATTATGAGCTGACATTGGAGAAAGCGTTCTCCCCTTATTTCGGCTTCGACCTGACCGGTTATTACAGCAAGGGCGACAACCTCATACAGACAGAGGACATGAAGAACGTGAACACGGGCAGCTTCATCAACAAGGGCATAGAAGTCTCCGCCAGCAGTCGGCCGCTCGGCAGCCTCACCCTTAGGGCAACGTACAGCTTCCTACTGACTTCGCTCGACAACCTGACGGCTGCGCCGAAGAACCAGTATTACCTGAGCGCGGGCTGGCAGGCGCTGCCCGGGCTCCGCGTAGACGCCGAACTGAGGGGCATCGGCGGGCTGTACGTTTCGGACGGCGTGAAACGCCAGAATTATGCGCTGCTGAACATGAGGCTTTCCTACAAAGCGTTCCGGTATTTGGAACTGTTCGTTACGCTGGACAACATAACGGACGCCGGCTACGTTATCAACCGCGGCTACGAAATGCCCGGATTTACCGCGATGGGAGGAGTGAAGTGCCGGTTCTGAAACTTTCCCGAGCCGCACCGGCGGCGCGACAGCACGGAAAGGCGGGCGCGGAACAAAGCCAGATCCGCACTCCGCCGCCGATGAATCCGGCATCCGTGCCGCTTCCCCTTTGCCCGCCGGATGGCATACGCTAACTTTGCGCAAAAACTCCGGCGCCCCATGCGCACGACAAGCGAATATACCCGGTTCTTCACAGCGTTCTTCCGCATAGGCCTGTTCACCTTGGGCGGGGGTTACGCCATGCTGCCGCTTATAGAGGAGGAAGTGGTGAACAGGCGCAAGTGGATAAGCGGGGAAGAGTTCGCAGACCTCGTTGCCGTGGCGCAGACCGTTCCGGGAGTGTTCGCCGTGAACATGAGCATAAACATAGGCTACCGCCTCCGCCGGACGCGCGGAGCCGTGTGCTGCATGTTAGGGTGCGTGCTGCCTTCTTTCCTGACAATACTCGCGATAGC
>CAZLLM010000216.1:0-3636 GCA_964560405.1 uncultured Prevotella sp. | reverse complement strand
GATAATGAAAACGGACAGTAAACGCAGGCCGCGCTTTCGGCGGCTCTTCCTGCTGGCGTTGGCGCTTGCGGCGTACGCGTCCCCTTGCCTTGCGCAGATGAGCGACGATGCCGTCATAAAGTATGTGCAGGAAGGCAAGAGCCAGGGCAAGAGCGAGCAGCAGATCGGGGAGGAGCTTCTGGCTCGCGGCGTGAGCGCGGAGCAGGTGGAACGCCTGAAAAGCAGGTACGAGGATAAACAGGGGAGCGAGCCGCAGGTGGCGGACCAAGGGGTCGCCGAGCAGCGGCGCGAAAGGCGGCAGTCGTCCTCCGACGAGCCCACCGCCGGAAGTCTTGACGTGGTGGCTTCGGAGATTACAGACCCCACGAAGGGAAGCGAGTCTCCGCGCGAGGTGTTCGGGCACGACATCTTCCGCAGCCAGGCGCTCACTTTCGAGCCGAATGAGAACCAGGCTACGCCGGAAGACTACCAGTTAGGGCCGGGCGACGAAATCATAATAGACATTTGGGGCGAGAACGAGCGGAACCTGCGGAAAGAGATATCCCCCGAGGGAAGCATCATACTGGAACAGGTGGGTCCGTTGTACCTGAACGGCCTGACGATAAAGGAAGCGGAGGTGCGGCTGCGCGAAGCGTTCAGGCGGATTTACTCGGGCGTTTCAGGCAGCAACCCCGCGTCGGAAATCCGCGTTACGCTGGGGCGCCTCCGGACGATACAGGTGAACGTGATGGGCGAGGTAGGCACGCCGGGCACATACCGGCTGTCGTCGCTCTCTACGGTGTTCCACGCGCTCTACCGCGCCGGCGGCGTGACGCCGGTGGGCAGCCTGCGTAACATCCGCGTGATGCGCGGAGGGCGCGAGGTGGCGCGCGTGGACGTGTACTCCTACCTGCTGGAAGGCCGCCGCTCAAACGACATCCGCCTGGAGGAGGGCGACGCCATCATGGTGAGCCCCTACGGGCAGCTTGTGAACATCACCGGCAACGTGAAGCGCCCGATGTACTATGAGATGAAGCGCGGCGAGACGCTGGAACGCCTGCTGGACTACGCCGGAGGGTTCACGGGCGACGCTTACCGCAAGGAGCTACGGGTGGTGCGCGGAACGGGGCGGGAGTACCATCTCTACAACGTCCGCGACAAAGACTTCGCGAGCTGGGCTCTGGAAGACGGCGACGCCGTGACGGTGGGCTCCGTGCTCGACCGCTTCGCCAACCGCGTCGAAGTGCGGGGCTCGGTGCTCCGCGAGGGCATGTACGAGCTGAGCAATGAGATGCGCACGGTGCGCGCGCTGGTGGAACGCGCCGAAGGCCTCAAGGAGGACGCTTTCACGGCGAGGGCGCAGCTGTTCCGCGAGCGCGACGACCTCTCGCTGGAGCTTGTGTCCTTAGACCTCGCGGGCATCATGGCGGGGACGGCGGAAGACGTGGAGCTGCGGCGCAACGACGTGCTGGTGATATCGAGCGTCCACGAGCTGGAAGACCGCGGCTCCCTTTCAATCGGCGGCGAAGTGGCGCGGCCGGGCGTCTACCCCTATGCGGCGCACACGACCATAGAAGACCTCGTCGTGCAGGCGGGCGGGCTGCTCGACGGAGCGTCGACGGCGCGGGTGGATGTCTCGCGCAGGATGAAAGACCCTAAGAGCCTCGAGCCCACCGGCGTTATGAGCAAGACTTATTCCTTCTCTCTCAAGGACGGCCTCATGGTGGACGGGGCGGCGGACTTCGAGCTGGAGCCTTACGACATGGTGGACGTGCGCCGCAGCCCCGGATACATGGAGCAGCGGCGCGTGGCGGTGGAGGGCGAGGCCGTCTTCCCGGGAGGCTACACGCTGACGAAGAAGAACGAGCGCCTCTCAGACCTGGTCAAGCGCGCCGGAGGCCTCTCGCCGGAGGCGTACGCGCACGGCGCGAGGCTGATAAGGCGCATGAGCGGCGAAGAGCGCATGGTGCGCGAGATGACCATGCGCATGGTGTGGCAGAACCGTTCCGGCGAAGACTCCATATCGGTGGACCGGCTGATGACGGGCGACTCCTACTCGGTGGGCATCGAGCTGGAGAAGGCTCTCGCGGAGCCCGGCTCGGACTGCGACATAGTGCTGCGCGAGGGCGACCGCCTCGTAATACCCGAACACGCCTCCACGGTGAGCGTACTCGGCGATGTGATGTACGCCAACACGGTCACCTACGAGAAGGGCGAAAAGCTCAAATACTATATCGCGCAGGCGGGCGGCTACGGCCACGGGGCGAAGAAAAGCAAGGCTTTCGTAGTGTACCTGAACGGCAAGATCGCCCTCTTCTCCTCGCGCAAGACGCGCATAGAGCCGGGCTGCCAGATTATCGTCCCCTCCAAGAAAGAGCGCAAGGGGATGAACTGGGCGGCCATAATGTCTCTGGCCACTACCGCGGCGTCTGTCGGGACCATGGCGGCCACTATCGCGAACCTCACCAAATGACGGCGGCATCATGATGGAAGACAACGGCATAAGGCAGCAGCCGGCGGACGCGGACCAGAGCGTCGATTTCATAGAGCTGGCGCAAAGGCTGTGGCAGGACCGGCGGCGGATAGCCCGCTGGTGCGTCATCGGAGGGATCGCGGGGCTTGTCATCGGGTTCAGCATACCGAAAGAGTACACCGCGACGGTGAAGCTCGCCCCAGAGCTGCAAAGGGGTGGGAACGCCGCCGGCAGGATGGGCGCGCTCGCGTCGCTCGTCGGCGCGAACATGAACACCACCGACGCCATGTCGCCGGAGCTGTATCCCGACATCGTGCAGTCGGCCGCCTTCATGGTCGGGCTGTTCGGGGTGGAGGTCGCCGGCGAGGACGGGGAGTTCCGCATGCCCGTCGAAGAGTACGTGGCCGGAAAGCTCCGCTCCCCGTGGTGGAGCGTCATCCTCTCCGCGCCCGGCAAGGCCGTCGGGCTGCTGACGGGCCTCTTCTCGGAGGATGAGCCCGCCGGAACAGGGGAGACAGACCCGTTCCGCCTCACAAAAGAGGAGGATGAAGTGGTGAAAGCCCTCCAAGACCGCATCGAGACCACCGTAGACCAGAAGACGCTGATGGTGGAGCTCTCCGTCACAATGCAAGACCCGCTCGTCACGGCGACGCTCACCGACACCGTGATGCGCAACCTGCAAAACCACATCACACGCTACCGCACCGACAAGGCGCGGCAAGACCTCGTCTTCGCGCAGAAGCTGTTCGACGAGGCTAAGGAAAAATACTACAAGGCGCAGCAGCGCTACGCCGGCTACGTGGACGAGCACCAGGCACTCTCGCGCCGGAGCTACCGCACCGAAGAAGAGCGCCTGCAGAACGAGATGTCCCTGGCTTACGGCCTCTACAACCAGACGGCGCAGCAGCTGCAGGCAGCCAAGGCGAAAGTCCAGGAATCAATGCCCGTCTACGCCATCGTGCAGCCGGCCACCGTGCCGCTCAGGCCGTCGAAGCCCTCGAAGCTCATCATACTCGCCGGCTGCGTGTTCCTCGCCGGAGCCTCGGCCGCGGTGAGGACTTTGTACGGGCGGGAAATAGCCGGAGTCTTCAGGAGGAAAGGCGGAGCCCCGCCCTCCGGCGGCGCGGGAACGGCTGAAGCGTTAGGATAAGAAAGCGCCTCCCGCGCCTTCCGGCTTGCGGAAA
>CAZLLM010000215.1:0-3643 GCA_964560405.1 uncultured Prevotella sp. | reverse complement strand
GCGCCCCGCCGGTCTCCGCGGCGGCCTTGAAAGGCTCCCCGCACTTCGCCGCCGCGATGAAGCCCGCCGCGCTGTCCCCCGTCCGGGAGCCTCTTTGCAAATCCGAAATGCGCCATCGTCTTCGCGTGCCGTCCGATTGCTGCGCGAAAACAAGCATTGCTTCCCAATCATGCGAGCCTTAAAGGCGCGGTTCCGATATTTTTATCCAGTTCTTGAGATGCCGTATCCTCCCGGACGAGGAATGTTTATGTTGTGAGTAAGGCAATAGCGCCAAGAAAACAAACCTCCATACTGTTTGACAGATGTGCGATATTCCGAATATCTGTAAAATGATACGAGGTATCTATTTTGTTTTTATCAAGTACATTTTTGAAGCTCTGCCAATCCTTCTTTGCCTGGACAGCATTGCTTCCAATCGTTTCAGCTCTTGCTGTTCTGCGTCTTTTCCATAGTGAGCCTCATCATCCGAGCCGCTTTGCTTCGACTCCTTTTCCTCCTGTTCAAAGCTTTGCGACAAGCTTGTCTGAACGAATTTGAAGTTGTTGATATTTTTGCCGGACGGATGGATCTTTAACTTTGGCAATCTTACCAGAGGTGTCTTTCAATTTGTTTTTTGCATCTTCAGCCTTGCGTTCTTCAATTCAAAGTCTATATCTCTGAAAGTGGAGATTGCGCTTTTCTCCGTTTTAACCGGTTCAGAAGCATTTGCCTGAAGTCTGTATCTCTTTATGGTCAGGAGCAGGCTTTCGTCATACGCTTCACGGCTCATCTCATGCCGCAATTCTCAGATGGAAAGCTCGTCCAGGACTCTGATAAGCTGCCTGTCGATGGGTTTCCGCTTGCCTATCGCGCTTTTGAGGGGGACGTACACGATTTCGTCGTTCCTTATCCCCACCATTACGTTGCGCTGCCCTTCGAGCAGGGCGTTTATCGCTCCCACACCCACCTGGCTGGCGAATATCCTGTCGAGAGCCGAGGGCGCGCCGCCTCTCTGGAGGTGTCCGAGTATGGACACGCGCACGTCGTAGCCGCTGTATTCCTTTCTCACGCGGTCAGCGTAATACATGGCGCCGTGCCCGTTGGGGTTTTCGCTCACGATGACGATGCAGCTGTGCTTGCTTTTCCTCATTCCGCGCGACATGAACTTCATGAGCTGGTCTTCGTCCGTGGAGTCTTCGGGGATGATGGCGGCCTCCGCGCCTGCGGCGATGGCGCTGTTCTGGGCGAGGAAGCCCGCGTCCCTTCCCATGACTTCGACGAAGAATATGCGCTCGTGCGAAGTGGCGGTGTCGCGTATCTTGTCAATGCACTGCGTTATGGTGTTGAGCGTGGTGTCGTAGCCGATTGTCACGTCCGTCCCGTAGAGGTCGTTGTCGATAGTTCCGGGAAGCCCGATGCACGGTATGTCGTAGTTTTCGGCGAACTGCCTTGCGCCCGCCAGCGAGCCGTTGCCGCCGATGACCACGAGCGCGTCGATTTTCTCTTTCGCGAGGCTTTCGAACGCTTTCTTCTGTCCGGCGGGCGTCATGAACTCTTTGCTGCGGCTTGTCCGCAGTATCGTCCCGCCGGTCTGTATTATGTTGCTGACGCTTTCGGAGGTGAAGTCCTTGATTTCTCCGTTTATCAGGCCTGCGTATCCGCGGTAGATGCCTTTCACGTGGAAGCCGTTGAAAATCGCGCTGCGCGTGACGGCCCGGATGGCGGCGTTCATGCCCGGCGCGTCGCCGCCGGACGTGAGGATTCCGATAGTGTTGATCTTAGCCATTATGGTTGTATGTGTTTGTTTGTTTGCGCCTGCATGCCCTGCCCTGCGGGCTACCCCGCGAGGCCTGCGGCGATGAGGGCCGCGGCTGTCCCCGCCAATCCCCCCGCCGCCACTTTGGGCGTTATCTTCCTTGCGTACCACGCCAGCGAGACGTTCCCCATCCGCATCAGCGTTATGCCTCCCGCCGAGCCTATCGTGAGCAGCGAGCTTCCGAACAGGCAGAAATAGCTCAGCAGGGGCCAGTACGCCCCGTTCTGCCCGAAGTCGGCGGCGCGGCTGGCTATCTGCCACGAGTCGGAGGAAAACATATTGATGTTGTTCATTATTACCACTACACTGTCAAGCGCTATGGAGGCCGCGCCCCACAGGGCTCCGAGCGCGTACACGCTGCCGATGTTCTCCGCGCTCCACAGCGCGAGGCTCTCTGCGGCGCCGGTTTCGGCGCACACGCCGCTGATGAGCGTCACGCCTATGAAGAAGAGTATCGTCTGGATGTTCTCGTACTGCGCGGCGGCGGGGAAGCGGCGCATGACCATTTTCCCGCTTCTCAGGAAAGGGAGGCTGAAAATCTCGTTCAGCGCCCAGAGCAGCGAGAGCACGCACAGCGCGCCGACGTAAGGCGGCAGGCCGGTGATGTTGTGGAACGTGGGTATGAACCACAGGCCGCCTATGCCCGTCACAAGCAGCGTGTTCCTCTGCCATCGCGCCAGCGCGGAGTCATCGCCGTCCCTGATGTCGTACTGCGGCGCGGCGGGCGCCTTTCCGGGAAGCATCCGGCCGACGAGCCATATCGTCGTGACGGCCATCACAATGACGGGCAGGGCCATTGAGAGGGAATACGCCGAAGGCGTTATGCAGCCTCGCGTCCACAGCGCGAGGCCGTTCATGTCGCCTATGACCGTGAGCGCGCCCCCGCAGTTGGCCGCCACCGCTATCGCCGCCCCGTAGACCATGCGGAGCGCGGGCGCGCTCACCGCCCTGTGCATGATTACGAGCATGAGGACGGTGGTCGTGAGGTTGTCGAGGTTCGCCGATATGACGAACGCCGCGGCCGCGAGCGTCCACAGCGTCCTCCTGCATTCGCGCCTCCTCGCCATGCCGCGCAGGAAGCCGAAGCACTTGTTGGCGTTCAGCACCTCGGCTATGCCTATCGTCGCCAGCAGGAACAGCACCACCTCGCAGGCCTGCGTCATGTGCTTCACGAATATGTGCGACGAGATGAAGCCTTTCACCGAGGCTCCGCCGGAGAGGAAGTAGCTGGCGAGCTCGCCGCCGTGCTCGCTCCTCGCGTACTGCGCCCCGTTCAGGATGTAGAGCAGCCACGCCGCCACTCCCGCGAACACCGCCACGGCCGCCTTGTTTATGTGGTTCCACACTCTCGTGGCCAGCAGCGCGTAGCTTGCGAGCGCCAGGGCGAGTATTGCGGCTGTCATGCTGTCGGGGCTTGTTGATTATTTCGTCCGCCAAAAGAGTGTCCGCCCTTTTGGACGCCTGAACAGAAGAGCGGCAAACGGGGCTCGAACCCGCGACCTTCGGCTTGGGAAGCCAACGCTCTGCCAACTGAGCTACTGCCGCATTTCGCTTACGGGCGCAAAGATAGCTCATTTCCGGGAATGAGCAAGCACCGCGCCGGGTATTTAAGTTTTTTTTCACGCCGCCCCCGCGCCGGAAGTCGTTCCCCGCTTTCCCCCGCCCCGTCCTTCGGCGGCCGCGGGGCTGTCCCTCCGCGTTTTCGATATATGCGCTTCGGGCGGCGAAAGCAGCGGGGGCGGGCTGCGGGTCATCCGTCGCTTCGCGGGTGCGGGAGAACGGGCTGGTTTTGCGGGAGGCAGGAGGGAAACGGGGCGGACGAGGGCGGGAGGCGGAGCGGTCGCAGCG
>CAZLLM010000214.1:0-3648 GCA_964560405.1 uncultured Prevotella sp. | reverse complement strand
CCGCCTTAATGAAAATGTTGCTCATTTTTCGCAGTTCGTTTTGCCGTCAAAGCCGGGCCCGGAGAATTACTCTTTTCGCCCGCGGCGGCCGCCGAACCCATTATCCGCCGCCATTCGGGCGCCGCCGCAAAGATAAGGAATTCCGCCCTGACCCGCGCTTAACCCGCGCCGCCGGAAAAGCCTGCGGGCGGCGGGGTGCGGCGGCCGCGCCTTATGCGAGGCGGAAGAAGCCCGTCGGCCTGCGCCTTGCCAGCACATGGAGATCCGTCTCCGCGCCGTAGGAGCGCAGCGCCTCCCCTACCGCCCGCGCCGCCGCCTGCGGCGTGTTGTTGTTCTCGCTCAGATGGCAGAGGAAAAGCTGCCGCAGCCGGGGAGGCTTTTCGCCTGCGAGCAGCGCGGCGGCATCGGCGTTTGACAGATGCCCTTCCGCGCCGGCTATGCGCTTTTTCAGACGGTCGGGGTAACGCCCTGCGCGCAGCATATCGGGGTCGTAGTTGGTTTCGAGCACGAGGAAGTCGGCCTCGCGCACACGCCTCGCTATCCCGGCGGTCACGCTCCCGCAGTCGGTTATAATCACGAAGCTTTTCCCGCCGGCCGTAACGGCGTAGCCCGAACAGCCGGGGCTGTCGTGCGGGACATCGAACGCGCAGACCGCAAGGCCGCCTATGAAGACGGGCGCCTCCCTCTCGACGACGCGCGCCAGCCGGGGAGGGATCTTGGCGGGAATGCGGCGGTTCTCGTTTATGCGCTTGTGTGCGGCGGCCGTAGCGTACACCGGCACGCGCAGGCAGGCCGCGAGAGATGCCGCGGCCGACACATGGTCGGCGTGGTCGTGCGTAAGGAACACGGCCTTTATCCTGCCCTGGTTTATCCCGTAAGTGAGGAAATGCCTTTTCATTGCCCTTATCCCCACGCCGGCGTCAATGATGACACCGTCCGCGCCGTACTCGAGATAATAGCAGTTGCCGCAGCTTCCGCTGCCGAAAGATAGGAACCTGAGCATTCCGCCGACCAAATAAGAACCGGGCGCGAAATTAACGAAAACCGCACTACCGGCAAACTTCCCGGCCGCGCCGCGTGCGCGGACACGGACAAGGGCGGCGCGTCAGAACGGGAGGCCTACCGCGAAATGAAAGGCGAAATCGCGGGAGAAGTCAGGGTGTATGATGGGGAAATGGCTCTTGGAATCGCCGTAAACAGGGTTGACGGCTTTCATCCCTCCGTCGAAGCGCAGGATGAAATAGTCGAGGTTAAGGCGCAATCCCAGTCCGTAGGCTGCGGCGAACTCCTTGCAGAAACTGCGGAAGCTGAATCTCCCCCCTTGCTGGTCGGGGTAATCGCGGGTGGTCCAGACGTTCCCCCCGTCTACGAAGACCGCGCCGTGCAGTTTCCAGAAAAGGAACGTGCGGTACTCCAAATTCACGTCGAGTTTCAAGTTGCCCGTCTGGTTTATGAAGTCGGCCTTGCCGTCGCGCCCCACATATCTCCCCGGTCCGAGCTCGCGCACGCCCCATCCGCGCACGGAGTTGGCTCCGCCGGCGAAATAGCGCTTTTCGTATGGGATAACGGAAGCGTTGCCGTAGGGGAGCGCCAGTCCGAACCCGGCATGGAAAGCTATGGCGTTGCGGTCGTCTATCACGAAGTTCTTTACATAGTCGATGTCGAACTTCGCGTACTGCGCGTAGGCTATGTTGAACAGCTTGTAGCTTCCGTCCTCGTTCTTGCTCCCGTGGAACAGCTTCGAAATGAGGTACAGGAAATTCCCCGCGGTTTCTATCCCGAAGCGTATCTGGTATGAGTTGCCGCTGTAATCGGGCATTCCCGCCCTGCTTTCGGCGCGGGAGTTGAACACCGCGTTGTACGCGCTGCGCATTATGAAAAGGTCTTCGTAAGAATACCTCAGCACGGAATTGCGCGAGGAGCTGTTGTCAAGGTAGTCGTGCCGGAAAGCATTAGAAATCCAAGGCATGAAAACGTAGTTGAGGCTGACGAAATCGAAGCTATGATGCATTTTCTTCTGCCATGAGCTCCAGGTGTAACGCCAGCCTGCCGTGAGAGTGCGCCGGTGGAACTCAGGGCGGTCTTGCGTGTTGTAAATCACGGACACCTCTGAATTCACCATGGAGTTGCGCCGGCGCAGGCCGCTTCGGAAAGGCAGCACGAGCAAAGGCATTTTCAGGCTCAATTCCAAGCTGGCTTCTATATAGTTCTCGTTGTTGTCGTAGCCTTCAAGCCCCTTTATGGCCTCGAACGCACCGCGCAGCTTGATTCCGAAAGTCTCGCCGCCATGAAAGACGTTGCGGTTCTCGAAGGAAAAGGCGGCGGCCGCGCCGAGGTCGCCAGCCATATTCGTGCCTTCTATCTCGAAGCCGATGGTGTTTATGTCTTTCGTCTTTATAAAGACGTTTGCATCCAGATGCCGCACGGTGTCGCTTGCCGCTGCCGCTGCGGGACAAGATGCAGCACCGTCTGCTCTCGCCTGCGAAACGGCGGACGCGGGAGATTTCTCCTCCGCATAAGCTGCCGGCAATTCGGCCATCCTCACAGTCGCAAAATTCACTATCGATATATTTCCGAGATTGCGGTAGGTGTTTTCCACTTTCGTCCGGCTGAAAAACATGTCCGGGCGTAAATCGATATTGCGCAGGAGAGTCTTGCGCCTTAGTATGCCGTCGCCGAAGAAGTTAAGCCTGCCGCCGCCGAAAGGCCTTTTCCGCCTGTCGAGAATGTCGTAGCCGTAAGTTTCCTGCGGAACGCCGTCCGACTGCCCGGCTTCCGTGCCTTTGTCTGCGTTGCAGTAAATGTTTACGTTGTCAATCCTGTATTTTTCGTAAGCCTTAGCCGGGTCTGCGCCGCCTGGCGCGGGGGCTATGCGCACAACGAGCGAAACAGTTTTCGAGAAAGCCGAGGTGTCTGCCCTGAAACTCACGAAATCGCGGTTGATTCCGTAATACCCCTTATCCTGCAACAGCCTTATTATGCGGTCTCTTTCCGAGGACAGCACGCCCACGCTGCACGCCATGCCTGCATACAGAAACGATGCCGCCGAATCTTCCCTCACTATGCGGCGTATTTCGGCGTTATCTATGTCCCAGCCGATTTTGTCTACGATATACAGCACGCCTGGCTTGATTAAGTACTCCGTTTTCGTCTTGTGCCGCCTGCGGCTTTCCTTGACAGCCACATTCGCGTGCAGATAGCCGGAATTGTACAGCACAGAGCGGATGTTTTCAACCGAAGCCTTTGTAAGAAGCGAATCGTAGACAACTGGCGCTTCGCCTATCTTGCGGAAAATGCTTTTCCTGTGCTTAATGGTGTCCTTGCCCGCCATGCAATAAACGCCGAGCGGCACTTTCAACGCCCCGAACCAGCGGGAGTTCGGCTTCTGCCGCAAGTAGCGCACGTATTTTTTCGCGTCGAAATGCTTGTCGTCCGACTTTACCGCAACAGACGAAAGGACGCTCTCGTCCTTGCTCAGAAACTTCCGTGAAGAACATCCTGAGAATATCTGTGCAGCGGCGGCCACTGCGGCCGCCGCAAACAGCGTTACGAAGTCATGGCGTTTCAACTGCTCATAATAAGAGCCGTCCGGCGCGGCGGAGCGGAAAGCATACTCGCAAAATTATAAAAATCCGCGCAAAAACGTCC
>CAZLLM010000213.1:0-3651 GCA_964560405.1 uncultured Prevotella sp. | reverse complement strand
CTTACGCGGTCGCTTACTGAGGCGAGGATTTCGTAGGGGATGGTCTGCAGCTTGCCGCTAAGGACGGACACGGGCAGGTTTGCGCCGAAGATTTCCGCTTTGTCGCCCTCTTTGCACGGGATGCCTGTAACGTCGATCAACGCCACGTCCATGCAGATGCTTCCGACGTACGCCGCGGGCCGCCCTCCGACGAGGCAGCAGGCGTTCCCGCACCCTAAGCGGCGGTTCAGCCCGTCGGCATAGCCGATGGATATCGCGGCTATGCGCCCCGGCCGAGCGAGCGCCCCTTTCCCCGAATACCCGATGCTTTCGCCTGCCTTCACGTCGCGTATCTGGAGGATTGTGGCTGTGAGCGTGGCCACGTTGTTTATCGTCTTGTTGTCAATGGGGTTCACGCCGTAGAGCCCTATTCCGAGCCTCACCATGTCGAGGTGGTATCCGGGGAAGCGCTCTATGGCGGCCGTGTTGCATATATGGCGAATGATTTTATGCGGGAAAGCTTCCTGCATGCGGCTGCATATGCCGCTGAAAACGTTGAACTGCCGGGCTGTGAAATCGTCTGACTCCGGGCTGTCACTTCCGGCGAAATGGGAGAACACGGAGCGCGGCAGCACGGAGTCCTGGGCTTTCAGGCGCTTTATGAGCTCTCCTGTCTCTTCGGGGGCGAAGCCAAGCCGGTGCATGCCCGTATCAAACTTGATATGCACGGGGAACAGCGTGATGCCCTCTCTTTTGGCTTCGGCGACGGCGGCTTCGAGGACGCTGAAGCTGTACACTTCCGGCTCAAGGGCGTAGGAGAACATGGTACGGAAAGCCGTCATTTCGGGGTTCGCCACCATGATGTTCGCCGTAATGCCCGCCTTGCGGAGGGCGACGCCTTCGTCGGCCACAGCCACCGCGAGGTAGTCCGCGCCATGCTCCTGCAGCTTGCGCGAGACTTCCGCGGCGCCCGATCCGTAGGCGGAGGCTTTCACCATGCACATTATGCGTGTGCCGGGTTTCAGGAACGAGCGGTAATGGTTCAGGTTGCCGGCGATGGCGTTCAGGTCTACGTTCAGGGTCGTCTCGTGGAGCTTCTGCGCCAGCTGTTCGCTTATCCTTTCAAAGCGGAAGCGGCGCGCGCCTTTCAGCAGTATGATTCCCGAAACGAGAGAGCGCAGCAGCCCGCTCTCGAGAAGTTCGCCGGTTGTGGCGAAGAAGCGCTTCTCGGTGTCAAACAGGCTGGCGAAACGCGCTATCTCTTCTCCCACGCCCACGAACATGGCGGGTTTTTGCTTGTTCACCCTGTTGGCCACGTGTGTGTAAAGGGTGCGGGCATCCGTTCCGCTTTGCAGTATGTCACTCAAAACGAGCGTGCACTTGGAGCTGTCACCGCCCGCCCGCCTGTTCATGAAGTCAAGGGCTATGTCGAGCGAGTTCACGTCAGAGTTGTACGTATCGTTTATGATTGTGCAGTCGCGTTCTCCCTGCATCACCTCCAGCCTCATAGCCACTGATTCGAGCCGCGACAGGCCGCTGTGGATGAAGTCCGCGCCGAGCCCCAAATAAAGGCAGACGGCGAGGCAATGGATACTGTCGTAAACGGAGGCATCGTCCGTGAAAGGCAGCCGGTACCGCCCTTCGCGCCCGCCGTATCTGTAAGTCACAAGCGTGAAGCCGCCGCACTTTTCAACGAGAGATACGAAAAGAGGGGCGCGTGGGTCTTTCATCGACCAGTTAAGCCGCCGGCACGTGATGCCCCCCTCTCCGACGGCGCGGCTTATAACCTCGTCGTCGGAAGAGTAGACGATGACATCGCAGTCCCTGAACAGTTTGAGCTTCTCCCTGCATTTGGTCTCCTTGTCGGGGAAGTTCTCCTGATGGGCGTTGCCGAGGTTCACCATGACGCCTATTGTAGGCCTGATGATGTCGCGTAGCGCCTCCATTTCTCCGGGTTCGGAAATGCCGGCCTCGAAAATCCCTATGTCTGAAACCTCGTCAAGCAGCCATACCGACAGGGGGACGCCGATTTGAGAGTTGTAGCTGCGCGGGGAGCGGGTTACGTTCATCGCTGGCTGCAGAAGCTGGTAAAGCCACTCTTTCACGACAGTCTTGCCGTTGCTTCCCGTGACGCCTACAACGGGAATGCCGTATCGCCCGCGATGCCGCCCGGCAAGGCGTTGCAGGGCTTTGCGCGAGTCGGCGACAAGCAGGAAGTTCGCGCCGGGAAACCTCTCCTCTCGCTTGCGAGGGAGCTCCGTTACGACGAAGTTGCGCACACCGCGCCTGAAAAGCCCGCCGATATAGTTGTGCCCGTCGCCGGCGGGGGTCCTGATGGCGAAGAACAATGTCGTTTCTGGGAACACGAGCGAGCGGCTGTCGGTCAGCAGCCATTCTATGCGGGCGTCGGCCGCGCCGTAACGCCGGGCCTCGGCAAAAGCCGTTATGTCTTCTATTTTGTATTCCATAAGCCTTCCGTTTGATGACATCCGTTCCCGCCGCCAAGCCGTTCTTCAAGCCTCGCGATTTCGTCAGCGACATCCACGCCCGGATATTTCCTGCTTACCGCGTCCAGCTGCGACAGGGTTTTCCCGATAAAGACACGGTATTCTTCCGCCTCCGGATGCAGCGGGCGGTGATGCATGGCTTTCACTATCTTCTCCCACTCCTGCGCGAAAGCCGCCATGCCGCCGCTGAAAGCGTAGGCCGCAAAACGCTCGAAAATGTAATCGGCCGCAAGCGGAGAAATGTGGAGCATGTCATCGGCGTAAAAGCGGTAATCGCGGAGCTCGTCGTTAACTATCTCGTAAGAAGGGAAGTAAAAACATCTTCCGGGAAAACACCTCACCACTTCCTCTGCGGCGAGCAGCAAAGATGCCTTGCTGAGGGCGGAACCGTGCAGCCCGTACTTGGCGTACCTGTAAGGGCTGACTGTGAGCAGCACCTGCACGCCGGGGTTGACACCGAAGAGCGCCGACAGGGCTTCCTTGCAGGCGGACGCCGTATGGGCGGCCGTCATATCCTGCGCAAGAAACCGCGCCTCCGGCATTTTGTGGCAGTTGGCGACGGCCGTTCCAGCTCCGTCGGCAAGGCAGTAGCAGCGGCTCGTGCCGAAGGTTATCAGCAAGGCGCGCGCCTCGCGTATCATGGCGCGGCCGCGCGAATAGCGCAGGTTTATGTTCTCAAGGCACCGGGAGCGTTCCGCGGCGGAGAACCTGCCCGAATGCATCCAGCTGTTCCACAGCCCGCCGCTGCGGAACAGGCAGCCGTCGAATACGACAGGCTCGCCCGCCGTCAGGCTGTTGAGAGCCTGGCACACACTACGCGGATTGTAGAGCGTCCCGAAAGGATTAATGTCGCAGTCGAACTTATACTCCGCAAGCCTCGCGCCGACGCTTTCGGCGAAGCACGAGCCGAGCGTCACAACAGTGTCACCCGCGTCAAGGCTGAAACCGTCCCGCGCAACAGAAACCTCCGTCCTGAATTTCATGATGGCATAACCGTTTTCGCCGGGCCCTGTACGGCCGCGGTGCAAAAGTAAGAAGAACCGGCGGATTTGCCGCTGCCGCCGGGCGGATAACGCGGCGGCGCGCCGGCAGTAAGCGCGCCCGTCGTGTGCCATGAAATCATGCCAGGCTTGCAGGGCTATGTCAGAACGTAACGCGAAAACAC
>CAZLLM010000212.1:0-3655 GCA_964560405.1 uncultured Prevotella sp. | reverse complement strand
ATAATAATATGTAAACAACGTGCAAAAATACACAATTCCCCCGAACCGCGCCGCCTGCCGTGTTTCGCGGGCGTGCGCGGCATCAACCGCATGACGATGTTCTTTATGCGGAAGTGATGGAGCGGAAAGGGGCGGCGGCAAATGCCGGAGCTTCACAGGCCATACGGTACGCGGCGGAGAAACGGAGCGAGAAAGGGCATGACAGCCTCAGCGGGGCGTGGCAGCCTCCTGTGCTGGATGTTCGTCATACTAATACCGCTTGGAACGCCGCCGCGATTTCGCCTTTTCAGTTGGATCGTTGCTTTCTTATTATTTATATTTGCTTTCTTCCCGATTTGTTCTGCAAGCTCCGCTACACGACCGGGCGGCGAGAAGCATTCCGGGAACATTGCCTAAGCCTGAAACATCCCGGCAGGAAACTCGCCCGAACAGTCCTTGCCTCCATCGCCCTGACTGCAGCGAATTGCGCACTGATGTTCCGCTTCGGATTTATACATTGGGCATGATGAAAACGACAAGAGCATAAGCGACGGTTTTATATCTGGGACTACCTCTGGTGGCAGGGTGAAATGATAAAGAAGCGCTATGACCGTCCCTTACGATGGACGGACGGCTCCCTCGGGCTGATGTTTTACATTGTGGCATTAATCATTTTACCGTTGATGTTCTTGTGCCGTCGGACATTTCCTGAGACTAACGGTCTGACAGAATGTATCGTATCTTGTATCATTGCGGTTGCCGCGCATGAATGGTTGGAAAGAATATATCGAACACGCGGAAAATCCGTGCTGAAACACCATGCCAAACGGAAATTCAACCCCGTATGGGCTTATTTCCTGGCATTGCTTCTTCCTCTCGTTATCCTTTTAGTGCTGATGTCCGCACTCGCTCCGCAGATTTAGGGGACATGAAAGGCGAGAATGCCTCTGCGGTTGTGAATGTTACCTTGAATGGCCTGACTTCAATGCGCCAGCCTCCACCCTTGACGGGCCTGCACAGCGTGATGCCGTTGCGCGCCCTGCGGCAGGTTTCGTCCGCGTTGCCGTATTCGGCGACGCGGACATTCCCGCAGCTTCACTGTCCGCAATGATTTCGCGTATCTTGCCGGAAGCAGCCTCGCGCATGCTGACGGTGCCGCATCATCCCTTCGTCCGGCGGGCGGCAGGCGGGCGAGGTCATTTGGAGCTTTCCTCAACCCACTTCCTGGCCTCGGCTTCGCCAAGGGAGTTGAGCAGCTTCCCGGCTTTCCAGCTGATCCCGGGGTACGCCTTGCGAAGAGCCTCCTCGCTTTCGGTTATCGGACTGCCGCCCGATGTGGCGAAAGGCGCGACAGCCTTGCCCGCGAGCTTCGCCTTCTCGATGAAAGTGTTTATTATGCGCGGAGCCTTTCCCCACCAGATGGGGTAGCCCAAGAAAATGACGCTGTACCCCGACATGTCGGGAACGCTCCCTTTGACGGCCGGGCGCGAAGCCGGGTCTTTCATCTCGACTGTCGAGCGGCTGGCGCTGTCATGCCAGTCGAGGTCGGCGGACGTGTATGCCTTTTCCGGCTCGATGCGGTACAGGTCTGCGTTTGCAAGACCCGCAATCTCCTCCGCGGCTTTCGCCGTGGTGCCCGTGGCGGAGAAATACGCCACCAAGGCCGCGCCGCCGTCCGTCTTGCCCGCCTTGTCCTTGCCGGGCGTCTGCGCGCAGGCGGCGAGCGACGCGGCGGCCGCCGTCAGCAGCACTAATGATAATGTTTTCTTCATGGCTGTTGCAGTTTCATGTATTCGTCGTCAGACACGGGCCCGAGCCATTCGTTGGAAGTGTCTTCGCCTTCGATTTCAAAGGCGAGGTGCGAGAACCAGCTGTCTTTGGCCGCCCCGTGCCAGTGCTTCACGTTGGCGGGGATGTGTATCACCGTGCCGGGCAGTACAGCCTGCGCGGGCTTCCCCTCCTCCTGGTACCAGCCGCGCCCCGCCACGCCTATCAGCATCTGCCCGCCGCCTTTCCTCGCGCGGTGGATGTGCCAGAAGTTGCGGCACGCAGGCTCGAAAGTAACATTGAATACCTTCACCTGCTCCGACGAAACGGGGGCGAGGTAGCTCTTGCCCGTGAAATACTTTGCGTAGGCTGTGTTGGGCTCGCCTATCGGGAAGACGCTCTCCCGCCTGAACCTCTCCTCGGACCCGGACGCGTCCGCGGAGTCTTTCCATATTTCCGCCGCCTGACGGAACGCGCCCCACGCCTTGGGCCAGCCGGCGTAGAAAGCCGCCTGCGTGAGGACCTCCGCGATTTCCGTGCGGGTCACGCCGTTCTTCTTCGCTTCCTGAAGGTGGAAGGAAAGCGACGAGTCGGTGATGCCGCTGCTGACGAGAGCCGTCACCGTAACTATGCTGCGGTCGCGCAGCGGCAGCTTGTCGGTGCGGCTCCACACCTCGCCGAAGAGGACATCGTCGTTAAGCTCCGCGAATTTCGGGGCGAACTCTCCGAGCGCGGCGCGCCCGGCTGTCTGCTTGATTTCCGACGGCTCGTCCGTGAGCCGTGTCGGGTTCTGTGAATGCGCCATGCCTGTAAATGCCGTTACACTTATTGCAAGTGCAAATATAACTTGTTTGCCCATAACATTGAACGTTTGCCTGTGCAAATATAGCACGTTAATTTCTTACGCGGCGCCGCGCCAGGGGCAAATACAGCTCCCCCGCCCCGCTTCCCGCCCGCACTTGTCCCGTTTCCCATCTGCGTCTGCGCTTGTGATGTTTCCAGTCTGCGTCCTTTGCGCTTCCGTTAGGATGCCTCCCGTTTACGTCTCCGCCCGCAAAGCAAGCCGTTCTCCCGCACCCGCAAGGCAACGAAAGCCCCCGCAAAGCAAGGCGCACCCCACTTAGAAAAGCAAAGGGGAATACCTCGCAAAGCGGAGGAATATCTTATCAACAGAAAGCTCCGCCGCCCCGCTCCCCGTTTCGCACCTCCCGTCACCTGCCTTTCCCGCTTTCCGCCCGAATCCTCTGCTTTTTCCATCCGTCCCATTCCGCTTTTTCGCACGTGCCTACCGTTTCCCACGGCGGCTTGAGGGCGGATTCCCCCGCGCTGCCGCCGTGTTCCGCGCACATCCTGTGCCTCTGGCGGAAAGCGACAACGCAGGGGGTACGGCACCGCCCGCAGTCCCATCGCCCACCCCCGCTTCCTTTCCCGCCCATACTCGCTCAACTCACCGCTCTCCCCGCAAAACCATTCCATCTTCTCGCAACAGCGAAACAACATACACCCTCACAAACCACCCGTGCCGCCCAATTTTCCCACCACGCCCGCCACGTTTTCCGCCTGTGCGCCTTTGTTTTCCTGCCGCCTCCGCCGCGTCCTACTGCTTTCCCCGCTTCCCGCTTGAGCCCTTTGCTTTTTCCGTCCGTATCGTCCTGTTTTTTCGCACGTGCCTATCTTTTTTCGCGACGGTCTAAGGGCTGTTTCCCCGCGCCCCCGCCGTGTTCCGCGCACTCCCCCGCTTTCCGCTTGTGTCCCTCTCGTTTTCCGGCGAGCCGTGTGCGGTTTTCCCGCCTGCGGCGAGGGTTGTCTTGCGGCGGTTCAGGGCTCGTTTTGAGGGCGGTCTGCTGGAGCGGCGGGAGGCGAGTGCGGGGGCTTGTCCAACTCTCTTATAATCTCGAGTCAACTCTCA
>CAZLLM010000211.1:0-3659 GCA_964560405.1 uncultured Prevotella sp. | reverse complement strand
CTTTGTATGCCATGAAAACAATTTGCTTATATTTTGAGATACACCAGAACATCCATCTCAAAAGGTACAGGTTCTTTGACATCGGAACAGACCATTATTACTACGATGACTACGAGAACGAGCGCAGCATAAGCGAAACTGCCGAAAAGTCTTATGTTCCGGCACTGGAAGCGCTGATAGAGATGGCCGAAAAGAACAAGCATTTCTTCAAATGCGCGGTTTCTTTGTCCGGCTGTGCAATTGAGCAACTGGAGAACCATGCGCCGCAGGTGATTGATTTGCTTCAGAAATTATACTCAACCAGATGCTGCGAGATTTTGGCCGAGCCGTATTCCCACGGGCTCTCTTCGCTGGCAAATCACGAAAGCTTCTGCGACGAAGTCAGCAGACTGTGCGGCAAAGTGCACTCCATGTTTGGAGCCGCGCCTAAAATTTTGCGGAACTCCTGCCTGATATATTCTGACGAAATCGGCGGGCTCGTCGCCGGCATGGGCTTCAAAGGAATGCTTACCGAGGGCGCAAAGCACGTTTTGGGATGGAAAAGCCCGCATTTTGTTTATAACTGCGCGAACGCCCCCAAATTAAAGTTGCTGTTGCGCGACTACCGTCTGTCGGAAGACATAAGCTTGCGTTTCAATGACTCGTCATGGAGCGAATACCCCCTCTTCGCGGACAAGTACATGACGTGGATAGAGCAGCTCCCGCAAGAGGAGCAAGTGATAAACATATTCATGGAGCTGTGCGCCTTAGGCATATTCCAGCCTCTGTCGTCGAACATCCTTGAATTTTTGAAAGCTCTTCCCGCTGAGGCCAGGAACAGAGGCATAACGTTCTCCACCCCCTCCGAAATATGTTCAAAAATGAAGAGCGCGGGCCCGCTGAATGTCCCTTATCCCATTTCCTGGGTTGACGAAGAGCGCGACACCAGCAACTGGCTGGGGAACGTGATGCAGCGTGAGGCTTGCAGCAAGCTTTACAGTGTGGCCGACCGTGTGAGGATTTGCGACAACCGACAGATAAAGCAGGACTGGGATTATCTGCAAGCTACGAACAACTTCCGCTTCATGAACACCAAGCCTAATGCGCAGAACGACTACCGCGGGATATACGAGACGCCTTATGACGCTTTCACAAATTACATGAACATATTGGATGACTTCATAACAAGGGTCAACAACCTTTACCCCGACATAGACAACGAAGAACTGTCTTCCCTGCTCACCTCTATACAGAACCAGGAGGAAGAGATAGAGATGAAAGACAAAGAAATCGTGAAACTGCGCGCCATAATAACGAAACTGACGCGAGAGGGCGAAAAAGACAAAAAGAAAGACGCGGGAAAACTTGCAGTGAAAAAGCTGGCGAATGAAAACAAAAGCGAAGCCCGGTAAACGGTGGCGCACAAGATTGCCGTGGCAAGCATGATATATGCCGGTTCTGACGTGTCTCAAAGCATTACATTGCGTCAGGTTTCCGCCTTAAAGCAGGGAAACAGGAAAGAGGCCGGCGAAGCTGGCATGCCCGGAAATGTCTTATAGGATATTTACGAGAGAAGTCCTGTCATTTGATTATCTGTCAGTATTGATTATGTCTGTTTTCTGAACTTCATTGAATTATGACGATGATTAAAATCATGTGTAACTCCATACTTGCCGGAACTGCCGCATTGCTGTTCTGCGCGAATGCGGGAGCGGCAGACGGCAATGTCACAATAAAGGCCGCGATACCCTTTTACACGGAAAGGTTCGATTGGGCTGTCGGGCAAGGAGGGAACGACGGCAAATGGGATGTCAAGTATGCAGACCCGCTCAACGTCGACCGCGGAGAGATGCGTTTTGAGTACTGCTGGGAATGCAACAAAAGTGTTTGCATCGGAGCCTCATACGCCGGAAGAGTAACGATAAAGGACATCCCCCAGACCGATGGATTCGTCACGGTGCGTGCCGGAGCTTTCCTGACTGAAAACAGAGACAAAGCCAAAGTGATTTTCAACAAACTGATAAAAAAATTCGTGGGTTACGTGGAGCCGGGTAAATTCTCCTGCATAAGAAAAGAGTTCTATGACGACGGCAACGAAAGAACCCTCGTTATAGAAGGAGACGAAAACGACAAAGACAACTTCAAATTCTTCATTGACGACATCGTCGTTTACTCCGTGACTTCCGACATAGAACAGCTGAAGACCGCCTCGCGAATACTGCTCGCAGCCGGCGCGTATTCGGAAGAACAGATAGGATTGCTTCAGGAAATAGTAAAGGAAAACGAAAACCTTACAAGCATAGATTTGCAGTCGGCAGGCATAAGCGGAAAATTCCATTTGGAGCCCGCAAACCCGAACTGCATAATTTACGACCCGAACAATTGCGTGACAAACACCGTCAATACAGCACGCAGCCAAGACTCGCTGAATGTCGTCAACAGCTATGTCTGCGACAGCCTCGTGATAACGGACGGCTACCCTTTCGATGCCATATACGATTTCACGGCGGCCAATGTTTCCTACGACAGGGAGTTCGCTGATACAGGCGAGAGCCGTTTTTCCACGATATGTCTGCCTTTCAGCATAAGCAAGGACGATGCCAAGATAGCCAGCCTGCTGGAATTCAAGGAATACCGTGCGGAGGACGCGCAGGTTGTCTTCGATGATGCCGATGCCATACAATCCAACGAACCTTACGTCATATCCGTCAGCGATATGCATCCGTTCCTTGACATGCGCAACGTCAATGCGGAAGTCGTGGCTACAACCCCGCACCCGGTATGGAAGGAAACCGCCTACGAAGCGCTGCCCGAAGAAAAAGAGCAAAGCCGCGTTTGCATATTCTGCGGCACATACGACGAGCGCACCGGCATCGCCTCCGATACCCTGAACGTCTACAGCTTTTCAGACGGGAAATTCATGCAAGTTGGCGACAGCTGCACCTTCAAGCCTTTTCGCGCCTGTCTCACAATAGACAAAAATGCCGCCGCGCCTGCCGGCGAACTCTACCTCGCTGATTCGCAGGGGCTGGTGGGTGTCAGCGGCATACAGGCGGCCGGCAAGAGGCAGCCCTCCGCCGTGTTCTCACTCGACGGCATGCTTGTGCGCAAAGAAGCCGACCCGGAAAACAGCACAAAAGGCCTCGCCAAAGGCATATACATAATTGACGGCAAAAAAACCGTCGTAAAATGACAGTCCGTCAAAGAAAGAGCGCAGATACGGAAACTCCACCTGCAACCTATTGTCACCCCGCGGCCTGTCATGAGTCCGCCGGTATATGACGAGGCCGGCCGCGGTTAATTTTACAAGGCGGCTTCAATTGCGCTTTGACAAGCCTTGGTTTTGCGCCTGCGGTTACAGGGCGGCCTTCAACCCCGGAACCGGCTTATGGCAGGACGCGAGTAATCATTTCAGAGATAACGAATGTTCGCATAAGTCTATGCGCAAAGTGCAAGCCTGCCGAAGTCTTCGGATCCGAAGCGCTTTCGGTCTGGCTTGCAGCCGTATCCGCTGAGGCAAGGCTGCGCGGATACGGCTTTTGCCTCATGCATGCGCCGGATGCGCTTCCCCGTCCGCGTTTCAGCTGGAAACCTTTCTGCATGAACTCGTGATAACGTTAAGGCACCGCCGGTTGTCCCGGGTTTTGCTTATACAGAGGCGTCCTTGCAAATCTTCCGGC
>CAZLLM010000210.1:0-3662 GCA_964560405.1 uncultured Prevotella sp. | reverse complement strand
TTTGTCAGATGCTGACTTTCAGCGCGCTGCGGCGGCTGCCGTCTTTTGCCACGACGATGTAGACGCCGTGTGCGAGCCGGCTCAGGTCGCACGAGCCGCGTCCGGAAGCCACTTTCGCCCCTTCCGCGCTGTACACTTCGATGGCGCAGCCTTCGGCGTATGCCGTGCCGCCGTCGAACGAGAGCGGCGCCTTGTCGGCTGCGGCCTCATGGATGCCGGTCAGGTCGACCACTGTAACCTTTGCGGCGACCGTCCTGCCGCCGTAGGCAGCGGTAACATCGGCAGAGCCTTCGGCCACGCCTGCCACGGTGATCTCGACAGCGTCCCCCTCTTCGGAGAGGGCCACACTGCTGACAGACAGCACCTCGTCGTCGCTGCTTTCCACCGTAAGGGACGCGATGTCATCCTCCGTAGGCGTTATTCCGGCGAGCAGGAGCGTGAGCGTGCCTGTCTTCTCCACTTCGACAGTGAGGGCGGCTGTCTTGAACACCGGCACTACAATGCCCTCGAAGAAGAGCGCGGGAGCCGCGGCCGCCGCCTCGTTCCACGGGCTGCTTACGGTGTCGCCGAACAGGTAGCCGAGCTTTGCGAAGAAATCGCTGCTCAGGCTGCCGGCTTCTATTGACTTGCCCTCTGTTGTGCCGGTGGAGTCGGCAACGCCCTCCTGCACTTTTCCAAGCGTAGCTATCGCGTAGTTGTCGGCAAGGCCGTTCTCTATGCCTGCCGGATCTTCGTTCTCCGTGCTGTTTCCGACAATGCGGTGAATCGTATTGAACTGGTTTTCCCACATAGGCCTTGCAGTTGAAGGCTTTTTGACCGACTTAAGTTCGGTAAGGTTCACGAAGCAGCCGGTGATGAAATGCGGAGCATCCGCGTCCGCGCTCTGACTATTATAGTCGGATTCAAGGCTGCCGACGATGCCGCCGAGCTGAGGGCTCATAGCTCTGGTGTACTGCGCTCTGGCTTCGACGCTCCCTTCCACGTGGCAGCGGCTGACTGTCCCGCAGTTGACGGCATCTCCTTCAGAGTTCCCACGTCTTTCGATGTTGCCGACGACGCCGCCGACTATGTTCTGCCCTCTGACGCTGGCGTTCACGTGGCAGTCGGATACGCCTCCCGTAGGACCTAATTCCCCGGCGATGCCGCCCACATTCGTCCCGCCGACAATCTTGCCGCTGAACGCGCACGCGGCCGCTTTTGCATCGGAGGTTATCGTTCCGGCGATGCCGCCCACGTCGTAGGCGTCGGGCAGGTTGATGTCGGCGTTCACGAGCGCGCAGCCCGAAATCTGCGTCCAGGCGTCGGCCTTGCCGACAATTCCGCCGAAGCTGCCGCTGCCGCTGCTGACCTTAGCGTCGTAAACCCGCACGTTGCTTATGCTGGCGTACATGGTGGCCTCGTCAGCCAGAATGCCGGCGTCGTCATCTCCGGCGGTCATTACCGGGCGTATTATGTTGAGGTCTTTTATCACTCCGCCGGAGGCTTCGGCGATGGCGTTCGCGCCTTCCTCTTCGGGTATGGGGCCCTGCACGTCAGCGAACAGCCCGTGCCCGTTCAGGTTGAGGTTCATGAGGTTGAAGCCTTTGCCGTCGAGCGTGCCTTTGAATGTTTCTACGGGCGTTATCTCCACGCCGTCTAAATCGATGTCGCCGGCGATTTCGTAGTCCGCTTCGGGCTTCAGCCCCATGCACAGCAGGTCGCCCGCCGTGGATATCTTGTACGGGCTTGCGGGCGTGCCGTCGCCTCCCGCGAAGCTGTTGATGGGCAGGGTGTACGACTGGGCCGTGTAGCTGAAATCCTTATTGTAGATGATGAGCAGCTTGCCGCCAGCCCCTCCGCTGTTGTCCAAGATAATGTTCGACAGGGTGCCGAGTCTCTCGTCCGGGCCGGCGGTGAATATCACGCCCTTGTCGGGGCTGATTATGTAGAAGAACTCCTGCGTCATGGAGGATGTCTCCGGGTCCACTTGACGCTTTACGAGCGTCATGTACTCGCGGCTGTTGTCGGTGTCGAATATGTAGGGGCTCAGGGCCTCGGCGTAGTTGTTGGTCTCGGCGAGAGCCACGTTCTTGCCCACGTTGAGGCTGTCTATGTGGTCGATGGTGCCGTCCTTCCTGACGAAAACCACATTCTGGTACGTGTCCCCGTTCTCGTCCACATACCCCCTGTTCTGCGAAACGACGTACAGGTAGGAGTCCCCGTCGGGCACGCGATCCGTGTTGTAGTTCATCGTAATGTTGTTCCCGAGGTCGAGAGGCAATGTGTTCTCTACTTTGCCCGACACGATGTTCACGAACTCGAACACGCTGTCTCTGATGAACATCACCTGCGGGTCGTACCCGCGCACGTCGCTCACCGAGACAGCCTGCCCGACGTTCTCGCCTATCGTGAGCAGCTCGTTGGCCACCGTGTCCGCCGCGTCGTAGACCTTAAACGAGTAGAGGTAGCTGTCGCCCTGCATATGCGAGATGGTTACGACGTAAGCGGGGTCATCGCCTTTGGTATAACGGTCGAAGCTCAGGTCCTCCTCGAAACGGAACAGGCCGAGGTTGTAGAAATTCAGGTTGTCTTCCGAGGCCACTACAGGGATCTTCGTGCGCCTGTCAAGCGTTAAGGTGTCGTTGTAATTCTCATTCTTGCCCACCTTGTACAGGTCGATGATGAACTGGTTGCCCTCCGTCGGCGTTAGGTCGAAGGCCAGCGGGTCGGGGTTTGCAAAGTAAGAGTACTCCAGGTAGTTGAGTGCGAAATAGGCATTTCCGTCATGGGCGGTGCTGATAAGGGGGATGTAGTTCTCCCCGCTGGTGCAAAGCTCAGGCACGCGCATTTCGGATATGGGGAGGGGGGGGTCGGAATAGCCGCATTTCTTATACACGGTGTAGACATAGTCGTTATCGTTTTTCAGGCCGTTCACCATCGGCGTCTTCGTCGAGTCCTCCGTCTGGAACACGATGTAATAGTTCTCGCTCCAAGGGTCGGTCGCGGTGTTCACGTAGTCCACATAATACCCGTCGAAGCTCGCGACGGCTCCCGTCTTCGCAGTGTCGGCGGAGTAGACCTTCGTGTAATAATGGTTGGTGTATGAGGTCGTGTTAGCCGCGATGCCCACCATGAATTCGTAATAGTCCTGTTCGAAAGCGAAGAACTTGTTGGTTATGAGGCTTCCGAGCTGCACGTCCACAATCCCCGTCTCCGTAGAGTCCCTGAGAGCCGTGGTGTCGCTGATTGTGGTGACTTGATTGAAGTCGCCGTCGTATATCACGAAAGAGTAGGACGTTATCCCTTGGCTGACGCTGTCTCTCTCAAACCGTCCCGTGTAATACCACGTCTCCCCATTGGGGGCGTCCAGCATGCCTATCGCGTCGCTCGGGGACAACAGCTCGGTGTCCGGGGCCGCGTCGCGGCGCATCAGGTTCTGCTGCGCTGAAAATTGAAGGAGCTTCTTCGGATCCGCCTTCGCCTTGGGCATGAAGCGGAAAGTTTTCTCGCTCCTCGCCCCCGGACGGGCGCCGCGCAGCGTCTGCGCCGCCGCGCCGGAGGAGTTGGCTGCGAAAGCAGCTGTCAGAACAGCTGCCAGCACGTACTTCTGTTTCATATTGTGTGTTGTTTTGCGGCCGCCATTGGCGGCCAGGTTAGGTTTCAGTGTTGCGGCGCCTGCCCCT
>CAZLLM010000209.1:1341-3693 GCA_964560405.1 uncultured Prevotella sp. | reverse complement strand
GAGTTGACATGAGATTATAAGACAATTGGCACAATTTTATAACCATTGATTATCAACGAGTTACAAAACCCGCTTTCCGAGGCTTCCGAAGGCCGTTTTGGGGCGGATTCCGACTGTTTCCGGCGGTTCGCGGAGGCGGTTTTCAGCGGGACGGACACCGTTTCCGCAGGCTGCGGCGGCGGTTTCAGGGCGGCGCGGCGGCCAGCGCCTGCTGCCGCTCGTCAAAGCGCCCTCCCCTTTTGTACCCGATTTCAAACCCCCGCCGCCCGGTCGGCGCGTATCTCCCCGTATACGGCAGCCTCGGCTTCACCGTATATGCCCGGCTCCGCGCCGCCCCGCTCCCGCATGGCGCCTTCTGCGTAGGACTTCGCAATCTGTTGCGGGGTCAGGCGCATCGGGATGCGGGCGTAAGGCGTACGGCTCCCGCCTGTATTCGGATTGGTGATAGGGCTGCGTATCACGCCTGTTATCGGTTTTTCCCGTTTTTCTTCAATTTCCCCAAAAAGTCCGCCAATTCCCTTTTGCGTTTTAAAGTTTTTGTCTACTTTGCGGTGAAATTACATGCGGGGGGGTACCGGGAAACCGGAGCCTCCCGTACCCTTTTTCTGCATATTGACCTCGTGAACGATTTTGCCGTCCCGATTGATTAACTTTGAAGGCGGTGCAAACGGCATTCTGGCATGGACTTCCCCCCGGACTTCACCCGGCAGATGGCCGACCTTATAGGCGCCGGCGGATGCCGCGCGCTCGAAGCGGCTCTCAACGGCCCGCCGGAGGTGAGCGTGCGCCTCAATGAGGCGAAGCTCGCGCTCTTTCCCGGAGCGCTGCGCCCTGTGCGCGCCGAGCGCGTGCCGTGGTGCCGCACGGGGTATTATCTCGAAAGCCGCCCGCGCTTCACTTTCGACCCGCTGCTGCACGCCGGGCTGTACTACGTGGAAGAGCCTTCCTCAATGTTCGTGGAGCAGGCCTTCCTGAAAGCGCAGGGCGAGCGCCCGATGCGCCGCGTGCTCGACCTGTGCGCCGCGCCCGGCGGAAAAGCGACGCTCCTGCGCGGGCTGATGGGCGAGGGATGCCTGCTCGTGGCCAACGACCCGGTAGCGCGACGCGCCGCCGCACTCGCCGAAAACCTTGTCAAGTGGGGGGATCCCGACGTGGCTGTGACGTGCAGCCCGCCGTCGGCTTTCGGAAGGATGAAAGGCTTTTTCGACCTCATCCTCGCCGACGTGCCTTGTTCCGGCGAGGGGATGTTCCGCAAGGACGCGAAGGCGCGCGAAGAATGGAGTGCGGAAGCCGTGGAGGCATGCGCCGCCCGGCAGCGCGGGATAGTGAGCGCCGCATGGGACGCCCTGCGCGACGGAGGCTTCCTCGTCTACTGCACCTGCACGTTCAACCGGCGCGAGAACGAAGACAACGTGCGGTGGATAGCCTCCTCGCTCGGCGCCGAGACAGTGCCCGTCGGTGCCGGCAGCGGCTGGGGCGTTGCGGGCGGAGTCGCAGGCTGCGGCGGCGAAGTCAGCCGTTTCTTCCCCCACCTCGCCCGCGGCGAGGGCTTCTTCCTTGCCCTGCTGCGCAAGAAAAGCGGCGGCGGAGGCAGTTCCGCCTGCCCCGCGCCCGGCGGCGGAAAGGACGGCAGGCCGGCGTACGGGGCGGATCTCTCCCGCTGGCTCCGCGGCGGAGGCTTCCGCTTCTTCAACAGCGACGGCGCGGTCTGTGCGGTGCGCGAAGGGCTTGCCGGCAGCCTCGCCCTGCTGCGGCGGCACGTGAACGTAATCTGCGCCGGAATACCGATGACCCGCGCAAAGCAAGGTTCGGAAAACGCCCCGAAAGGCAGGCGGACTGTCCCGACACCCGCGCACGGGCTCGCCCTTAGCACGGAGCTCGCGCGGGGAGTGTTCGAAGAGGCGGAAGCCGACTACGCCGGGGCTATACGGTATCTGCGCGGCGAAAGCCTGCCCGCCCCGCCGCTCTCGCGGCGCGGGCATACGCTTGTCACCTATCGCGGCGTTTCGCTCGGCTTCGCCAACAACACCGGTTCGCGGCTCAACAACGCCTGTCCGCAGGCATGGCGCATCCGCAGCACTTACGCGCCGCCCGCGCCGCCTGACCTCGGCCTTTGACCGCCCCGCCCCGCATTGCCCGCGCCGCTATCCGCGTTCCCGCGCTATCCGTTTGCGCCGTCCGTGCCGTCCGTGCCGTCCGTGCCGTCCGTGCCGCCCGTGCCGCCCGTGCCGCCCGCATCCCCGCGTTCACCCTGCGCTCACCACCCGTAATCATGTAATACTTATTCCCCTACGCGCTCCTCGGTCTTTTCAAACACAAAGAAAAAGATCCCCGTATGCCTTTTCCGTTCTC
>CAZLLM010000209.1:0-1241 GCA_964560405.1 uncultured Prevotella sp. | reverse complement strand
TGCGGAATGCGTAATTTCGCGGCGCAAATTCAGGATATGACCGGTCCGAAAGACATCCGAATTGAAGACTACGCCTACTGCCTGCCCGAAGACCGCATCGCGAAGTACCCGGCCGCCGAGAGGGACGCATCAAAGCTGCTGATTTACAACAAAGGCCGCATAAGCCATACGCAGTTCCGACAGCTGCCCGGCCTGCTCGCTCCAGGAAGCCTGCTCGTATTCAACAACACGCGCGTGATACAGGCGCGGCTGCGCTTCCGCAAGGAAAGCGGCGCGTCGATTGAGATATTCCTGCTCGAACCTCTGCGGCCGCGCAGCTATGAACAGATGTTCCTCGCGACAGGCGGCTGCCGGTGGTTGTGCCTTATAGGAAACCGCAGGAAATGGAGGCAAGAGCCGCTGACGCGGACGCTTGGCGTCGGAAAGCGGAGCGTTGTACTGTCGGCAGAAGCGGAAAGCGCGGAAGGCTCGCCTTGCGCCGTGTCGTTCTGGTGGAACGACGCAGGACTGACATTCGCCGAAATAATAGAGGCGGCAGGGGAACTGCCCATTCCGCCTTACCTGAACCGCAAGGCAGAGGACAGCGACAACACCGCGTACCAGACCGTCTACGCCAAGCCGCAAGGCTCGGTGGCTGCGCCCACCGCCGGGCTGCATTTCACGGAACACGTTTTGGACGAACTGGACAGACGGGGCGTGCAGCGCGACGAAATAACGCTTCATATAGGGGCAGGGACATTCCGCCCTGTGAAAAGCGACACAATCGGCGGGCACGAAATGCATAGGGAGTACATAAGCGTTAGTCTCGCAAGCATAGAAAAGCTTATATCGCACGGCGGCCGCTGCACGGCGGTGGGCACCACGTCGGCAAGGACGCTCGAAAGTCTCTATTGGCTCGGCGCAATGCTTGGAAGCGACCCGGACATAGGCGAAAAAGAACTTGCCGTAAGCCAATGGCTTCCCTACGAATACGAAAGCCGTAAGGAATGCCGGATGACTGCGACGGAGGCTCTCGGCAACGTAAAAGACTACATCGTCAGGAGCAAACAGCCGGCGCTGACCGCAAGCACGCGGCTGATAATCGTGCCGGGCTATCGGTTCCGCGTTGTCGATGCCTTGATAACTAATTTTCACCAGCCAGGAAGCACTCTGCTCCTGCTCATCGCGGCATTCATAGGCAGCGGATGGCGCAAGGTTTACGACTACGCCCTCAATAACGGCTTCCGCTTCCTAAGCTACGG
>CAZLLM010000208.1:0-3699 GCA_964560405.1 uncultured Prevotella sp. | reverse complement strand
CCCACGCAGAAATGGGCGAATATGTTGTTAAGGATTTCCTGCGAGGTTATTTCGCCGCTTATGGCGGCGAGGTTTGCCGCGAGCTCCCTCAGGTCTTGGCTGACGAAGTCGGCGGCTGTGCCGTTCCGCATTCCGGCAATCGCGCCGCCGATGTTTACGTTTGCCTTTTGCAATGCCTGATAATGCCGCTCGTTGATTACGATAAGGTCGGCGGAGTTTACGGTATGCCCGCAGGCCGCTTCGGCGAGGGCTTTTTTCAGATGCCCTATTCCTGCGTTGTTTTTTGCGGAGGTGAAAACCGGCACCAGCCTTGCTATGCCGCAGCCGTTCTCAGGCAAGGCCGCAGGCTTCGGCAGCTTTTGCATCAGCTCGTCCCATTTCCCTTTTACCGCTTTCAAACCGCTGTCGCCGGGCAGCAGGTCTGTTTTGTTTATAACCGCGATGACTGTCTTGCGCCTTTCCAGCATGCCCGCCAGTTCTTCGCAGAGGCATCCAGCGTCTTTCTTCAGAAGCTCCGGCGCGCTCATTACCAGGACAATTATTTGGGCGGCGTTCATGGCTTCATGGGTTTTTCGGATTCCCATCCTTTCCACGGAATCTTCGGTCTCACGTATTCCTGCGGTGTCCATAAGTTTGAATTCAACGCCCTGTATTACTGTTTCTTCTTCCACAATGTCGCGCGTAGTGCCCGGCACGCTGCTGACGATGGCGCGGGAGTCGGAAAGCAAGGCGTTCATGATAGTGGACTTGCCCACGTTTGTTTCTCCGACTATGGCTACGGAAACGCCGCTTTTCACTGCGTTCATCGAGACGAAAGAGCCGCAAAGCGACTGTATCTCGGCTTGTATCGCCTGCGCTTCGGCAATCAGCTCTGAGCGGCCGGCGAAATCAAGGTCGTCGTGGTCGGAGAAATCCAGCTCAAGTTCCAGCGACGACAGCAGGTTCTTCACCTTTTCGCGCAGGCCGGCGATCCTGTCCTTGAAGCAGCCTTTCAGCTGGCTTATCGCCGCTTTGTGGGATATTTCCGAGCGCGAGGCTATCAGGTCGGCTACGGCCTCCGCCTGGCTTAAATCCATTTTCCCGTTAAGGAACGCCCTCTCCGTGAATTCTCCCGGATTGGCGAGCCGGCAGCCATGCGCGATGAGGATTTGCAAAAGGCGGTTGAGGATGAAAGGGGAGCCGTGGCAGGAGAACTCCACGGTGTCCTCGCCGGTGTATGAGCGTGGCGCTTTGTACGCGACGGCTATCGCCTCGTCGAGCGTTCTGCCGTCGTCATCCAGTATCTCTCCGAAGACCGCGCGCCCGGCAGGGATTTGCGAAAACGCCTTTCCCTTGCTGCGGGGGAGGAATATTTTCGAGGCTGTCGCTATAGATTCTCCGCCCGATACGCGGATTATCCCCAAGGCTCCGCCCGTCGCGGTGGCGATGGCGCATATAGTGTCCGGCATGTCTTCCGCAGGTAGGGTCATATTCTTTCCAGCACCTGCCTTATCAGTTCCTTCATCAGGCCTTTGCTGTCCGTGCAGGCTGTTTTGTTGCGCCTGTCGGCTACGACCATGCACACAGACGTGGCGCGGTGTCCCAGCAGGGAGGCGAATCCGGCTACGGCGGAGCTTTCCATTTCGTAATTCATTATTTTCAGGCCTTTGTATGCAAAGCTCTCCATCTTCCCGTTCTGCCTCTCGTCGGCGGGTAAGGCGCGCAGCCCGCGCCCTTGCGGGCCGAAGAAGCCCGGCGCGGTTACGGTTATCCCCCTTGTCATGCTCCCGCCCGCGATGCGGTCTGAAAGCCCCTTGTCGGCCGAGACGGCGTAGGGGCGGCAGATGCGCCAGTCCTCCCAGCTCATGTGCTTTGCGAAGGCGGCCTCCAGCCCGGCGTCGCATACCTCGTCCCTCCCTTTGTAGAAGTTGAGCAGCCCGTCGAGGCCGACAGACATCACGGAGCAGACGAACGCGCCGGCGGGCGTTTCCGGCTGCAGGCCGCCGCAAGTGCCTATTCTCACTATTTCCAGCGTGCGTCTGTCCGCCTTTTCCGTGCGTGTGCCGAAGTCGATGTTCGCTAAGGCGTCCATCTCGTTCATCACGATGTCGATGTTCCCGCAGCCGACGCCCGTGGACACGGCGCTTATCCTTTTGCCCTTGTACGTGCCGGTTACGGTATGGTATTCCCTGTTGGCGATGTCGCATTCTACGGAGCTGAAGAACTCCGCTATCGTTTCAATCCGCTTGGGGTCGCCCGCCAGCACCACCTTGTCAGCAAGGTTCTGCGGCGTGAGGCGGAGGTGGTATGCCGAGCCGTCGCCGTTTGTCATAAGTTCCGATTCGGGGAAAACGCTGTTCCTGCTCATGTCTTCTGTGTTTTTTGGTGATGATGGCCGCTTCCGTCTGTGCCGGGAAGCCAAAAGTACGCTTTTCCCGCGATATGGCGAAACGGCGGCCTCTGCCGGGAGTCCCGCCTTTCCGGCGGAACGCGGGCAGGCGGGGGCTAACGCCCTCCCGTTATAAGGCGCGTGAATGCGGGGAGAAGCCGCCGCAGCATGGCGTAAAGGGCCACGCCCGCCGCGGTTACGGCGAGCGGAAGCAGGACGTAGCCGGCCGTCATCGTCAGTTCGGTGGCGGGATGCCACAGTTTCATCCAGCACTTCATGCAAAGAGATAAAGGCCACATATGATAAGCGTACACGAAAAACGCGCTGCCTGCAAGGAAAGGGCTGGCGCGCAGGCGGCCCGCGCTCACGCCGAGAGCCGTCCACGAAACGGCCGTGACCATCCCCGCCAGCACGCCCGCTTCATGAACCCATCGGCAGCCCTGCACATCATACCGCCACAGCAAAACGCTGGCCGACACTAAAATCACGTAGAGGATGCTGCACGGCCGGCGCAAGGCGGAGAAATCCGCTACGAAGTCGCGCCTGTTTATGCTGAACCACGCGCCGAAAGAGAAGAAGAAAACGGCCGTGAGTTCCCTCCCCCCCCCCTACAATTTCCATGCCAAAAATATGGAGCGCTCCGAGTACGGCCACGCCGGCCGCTTTGCCGTACCTCACGAGGCAGCAGACCGCCGGAGCGAAAAGGATGATCACCATAAGGTCGCGCACGAACCATAACGGGAAGTTGGCAGGGGATCCTGGGAAATTCCAGAAAACGCTCAGCCAGTCCGACCAGTTATAGTCGGCCACCGGCTTGTAGCTGCCCGATGATATCATGTGGGGAAGGAACGTCTGCGCCAGAAAGATTTTAAGCACTTCGGCCGCGTTCCAGAACACGTATGGCACGAGCAGCGTGCGGACGCGCCGTTTCAGCTTGCGCCCGTAAGCCGCCGCCGAGAAGTCCGTGCGCCTGAAGAACAGGAACCCCGATATGAAGAAAAAGAGCGGGACGGCTGTCTGCGCTATTTCCCCGGATATTATATGGCGCAGCAGGTCATGCGCCGGGAACTGCCCTTCATGCGCGAGCTGGAAGCCGCCCATGGTTATGTCTGCCAGGACGGTATGAATGAACACCACCGCCACAATGAGCGGCAGCCGCAGGAACGTTATGGTCTGCGAAAGCACGTCGCCGTTTGTCATCGCCTTTGCGTCTTTGCCTCCTGTCATCGCCTTGCGTCTTTGCCTCCCGTCCGGCTATGTCCGGGCGGGAGGCAAAGTTAGCGCTTTCCGCCGGGAACAGGGCGGCGGCGCGGAGAAAATGCGCGCCCCGC
>CAZLLM010000207.1:0-3704 GCA_964560405.1 uncultured Prevotella sp. | reverse complement strand
GAATGCGGAATTCGGAGGCGAGCGCCCTCTGTTTGAATCGCACGACCTTCGCCTGGAAAACGTAATCATCCGCGCCGGAGAGTCGGCTATTAAGGAATGCAGTAACATTGAGGCTGTCAATTGCACTTTCGAGGGAAACTATCCGTTTTGGCATGTCCACGGTTTTGTAATTGACCGTTGCTTCTTTGATGTAGGCGGACGTTCAGCCTTGTGGTACTCCGACCATTTGAAAATGACCGACACACGCATTGACGCCCCCAAGATGTTCCGGGAGATGCATGACATCGAGATGGAGAACGTGGTGATAAATGATGCTGATGAAGTATTCTGGCGTTGCAAGAACTTGGACATCAGAAACCTGAAGCTGCATGGTGGCACGTATCCGTTCATGTTCAGCGACAACATCCGCATTGACGGGTTGGATAGCGACAGCAAATACGTTTTCCAGTATGTGAGGAATGCGGAGTTGCGCAACGCCAAAATCACTACGAAAGACGCTTTTTGGGAGGCGGAGAATGTGACGGTTTACGATTCCGAGCTCAACGGCGAATACTTAGGCTGGCATTCGCGTAATCTTCGGTTAGTGAACTGCCGCATCGCCGGCGAACAGCCGCTCTGTTACGCCCGCGACCTCGTATTGGAGAATTGCACCTTCGCTCCTGACTGCGACCGGGCTTTCGAATACAGCTCGGTGCGGGCGACCATCAAAGGCGCGATAGGCGGGGTGAAGAATCCGCGGACAGGCTGCATCACCGCCGAGAGTTACGGGGAGATTATCCTTGACGAGAACATCAAGGCTCCCGCCGATTGCAAGCTGAGGCTCTGGGACGGAGAGACTTTCCTTACCGACTGAACGCCTTTGCGAATAGGCCTGATGGGATTAGGAAAGACAGATTGCCTGCTGTCGCTTATCCGTGAAGGAAAGCGAATGACGCTTGGGCAGCAGTTGCGCTTGACCGCGTACCTTAGCGTCCCCGCTATTATGGCGCAGGTGTCATCTATCGCCATGCAGTACATCGACGCCTCGATGGTGGGCAGCTTGGGCGCGAACGCCGCCGCTTCCATCGGATTGGTTTCGACCACGACATGGCTGTTTTGGGGTTTGTGCGCAACTGCCGCGATGGGCTTTTCCGTTCAGGTTGCGCACCGGATTGGAGCCGGAGACTTTGCAGGCGCTAAAAATATACTTCGCCAGTCGGTTACGGCCACGCTTGTTTTCGGCGCGCTGCTGGCGGCGGCCGGCGTTTCCATAAGCGGCGCGCTTCCCGGCTGGCTGGGCGGCGATGAAACGATAAGGGGCGACTCGTCCCTTTATTTCCGGACGTTCTCGTTCTTCCTGCCCGTCTTGCAGCTGAACTTCCTTGCGGGAGGAATGCTGCGTTGCAGCGGGAATATGCGTGTTCCCAGTATGCTTAACATGCAGATATGCCTTTGTGATGTCGTGTTCAATTTCTTCCTGATTTTCCCCTCGCGGCGGGTGGAATGCCTGGGGATGGAATTTACTGTTCCCGGCGCAGGCTTGGGTGTGGAAGGCGCGATATTGGGAACGGTGTTAGCCGAGCTTATTGTCGCCGGCGAAATGATGTGGTATCTTTGCTGTCGCTCGCCAATGCTGAAACTATCCGGGGAGCGGGGAAGTTTCCTGCCCCGGAAAAAGACGTTGATCGAAGCTGTCCGCATCTCCCTGCCTATGGGATTCGAGCATGTCGCCATTTGCGGGGCGCAGATAATGACTACGGTTATCGTCGCGCCGCTCGGGGTCGCCGCCGTCGCCGCCAACTCTTTCGCCATCATCGCCGAAAGCCTGTGCTATATGCCCGGCTACGGTATCTCGGAGGCTGCCACGACACTGGCCGGGCAGAGCCTCGGGGCGAATCGCATCCGGCTGCTCCGCCGTTTCGCCAATATTACCGTTTGGTCGGGCATGCTGATTATGGGCGTCATGGGAGCGCTGATGTATGCGGCGGCTCCGCAAATCATAGGAGTGATGACTCCCGTAGAGGAAATCCGCGCTTTGGGGACTGAAATCCTGCGGATAGAGGCCTTTGCCGAGCCGATGTTCGCGGCGTCTATCGTTGCCTACGGCGTTTTCGTAGGCGTGGGGAGTACGTTCATACCCAGCCTTATGAACTTCGGCAGCATTTGGGGCGTGCGGCTGACGCTGGCGGCGTGGCTCGCCCCTGTGATGGGATTGCGCGGCGTGTGGCTTGCCATGTGCGTTGAGCTTTGCTTTCGGGGGGCGGTATTCCTCGTCAGACTGTGGAGAGGCAGATGGATTTGCAAATTACGAGTAAAAAGATAAGTTATGGAATACGATTTCGATACGGTCATCCCGCGGCGCGGGACAAACTCTTACAAATGGGATACCCCCGAAGAGGAGGGCGTGCTGCCCATGTGGGTGGCGGATATGGATTTCCGTACGGCTCCGGCTGTAACGGAAGCGTTGCGGAAGCGGGCGGACCACGGCATCTTCGGCTACACCAAAGTTCCTGCGGCCTATTATGAGGCGGTCGTACGGTGGTTCGGGAAACGCCACCGCTGGCAGATAGACCCCGGATGGATTGTCTGCACGACCGGTGTCGTGCCGGCTCTGTCAGCCGTTATCAAAGCCCTGGCTTCGCCGGGCGACAAGGTGATTGTCCAGACTCCGGCGTACAACTGCTTCTATTCGTCAATCCGCAATAACGGATGCGAGCTGTCATCCAGCGGGCTTGTTTGCCGGGACGGACGCTATACGATAGATTTCGGCGGCCTCGAAGCGAAAGCGGCCGACCCGAAGGCGAAAATACTCCTGTTATGCAATCCGCACAATCCTGTCGGGCGGGTATGGACATCGGAAGAGCTGCGGCGTATCGGCGGCATCTGCCTGCGCAATGGAGTGTTCGTCGTGGCGGACGAAATCCATTGCGAGCTGACCTATAAGGGGCACGACTACACGCCTTTCGCCTCCCTGTCCGAAAGCTTCCTGCGGAACTCCGTGACCTGCGTCTCGCCGAGCAAAGCGTTCAACCTCGCCGGACTGCAAATCGCCAACATCGTCGCAGCCGACGAAGAGGTGCGACGGCGTATCGTCAGGGCTGTCAACATCAACGAGGTCTGCGATGTCAGCCCGTTTGGCGTGACCGCCGCAATGGCGGCTTACAACGAAGGCGGCGAATGGCTCGACGCCTTGCGGGAATACCTTTACGGGAACTACGAATGCCTCCGCCGCTTTTTCAGGGAGCGGCTGCCGCGATACCCCGTGCTGCCGCTCGAAGGCACATATCTGGCATGGGCGGACTGCCGTGCGGCGGGCGAAAGTTCGGACGCCCTCGCCCTGCGGCTGCGGGAGGAGCAGAAGCTGATGGTCAATCCCGGCACGATGTACGGGCCGGGCGGGGAGGGGTACCTCCGGCTGAATATCGCCTGCCCCCGCGCATTGCTTGCCGACGGGCTGGAGCGGATGGCCCGCGCTCTTCCGTAGGCCGCCGGCCTTTCCCGCCGCAGGTTAAGGCGGAATCCCTTACCTTTGCGGACGCGGCGCCCGAAAGGCGGACGGCTCCCGCGCCGCCGCGGGCAGCGAGCGGAACATCCTATTCCGGCCGTAAATGAAAACATGGCAAAAAACATAACTGAAAACATAGCGAAATGAGAAAAACGTACAAAACCTGCATGCTCCTCCTGACGGCGGCGCTCGCCCTGCGCTGCTCCGCCCCCGACACGGG
>CAZLLM010000206.1:0-3709 GCA_964560405.1 uncultured Prevotella sp. | reverse complement strand
GCATAATGTTCAGCGTTATGGCTTCTGTGCAGGCTGAAAGCCAAGCCCATCCCTTCAACGCCTGCTGACGACCGGCTGTTGTCCGCATTAGCGCATGAGCAGCCAAGTACATCCCGCAGAAACTTCCTTTCCTCATCCGATTTCATGTCGCTGCCTATGTACGCGCCGCTGACCAAGATCCTTCCGCCTTCCGACAAATACGCTTTTATAAGGGAGCGCAAGAGCGGCGTGAACGTCTTATAATCGCCCAAATCAGAGGCACTGTGTTTTTCCAGGCCGAAAATCATATCAACGGCATGGTACTTGGAAAGTCTGACGCTCCCGGTCTCAACGGCTTTCCTGCTGCATGAAACAAAAGAATACTCCGTTGAAAACCCCTCGCCGTGCGCTTTGACGTAATCGAATGTGTTCCCGGCAATCAGCGTCCCTTCGCGTCTGCCGTATCCGCCTGTATCGGATACGCTTAGCGCACCGCAGTATTCGGGGGTCTGCATATACGGCACTCCTAAGTCTGCGTCCAAGTCAAAGCCCGCACTGCCGGCGTTGTCCGCTGCCGCAGGCCCGGCAAGGCGGTTGAAGCAGTTTACAATCAAAACCGTTCTTTCGGAAGTCCCTGACTTGAACGCGGCGAGGGTTTCGCTCGGGAAACTTTCGCCGCCTGTGTTCACCGCCGTAACCTTGAAACTGTATATCTTGCCGGGGATGAGCTTTTTGCTGTATGATGTTCTGCCTTTGACGTATGTTCCGTTGTCGAAGTCGCCGTCCCCTATCCGCGTGTAAACCACATATCCGTCAGGCTTGGCGGCAGGCTCGAGCGAATCGGCGGTCGCGTCCCAGCGCAAGAGGACTTCATCCCTTTCCCCGCTTGCAAACTCCAGGGACAAGTTATCCGGCGCAAGGGGAGACACGGCGTATTTGAACCCATGCTCGAAAGCGGTGTATCTTAGCACCGCCTTGTAAATGCTACGCGCTATGTTGAATTTGAAGTTAGGGTCGTGCGCGTAGACCATATCGTTGAAATTCTGATGGGAAAACATTTCGATTATAGCGGACGGGATGTCCGGGCGGCAGGTCTCGCTGTACACCCTGTCGAACACTTCGCGGCGCGGCCATCGGATGCCGTAAATCCGCGAAAGCTCCGCCGCGACATTATCGACCGTCATCTGCGCCAAGTCGTTAGACGCCTCGCGCGTCAGCCCGGAAGGGTAAGACTTCTCGCCGTTCATGCCTGTCGTGGTGCAAACGCCCAAAGTGCCGATGAGTCCGTCCTCCTGCAGACCGGCATCGCTATGCAAGGCGAGACAAAGCTCAATGGGGACTTTCGCCCCGGCGGCAGACGGCAGGTAGACAGAGCCGCCTGCAAGGTAATTGGTGGCGTATGGACGGGCGTTGATGTCGTCCTTATAATCATTCTCCCCGCCGTAAACGGAATATTCATTGTAGGGGATGCCCGCCCACTGTGCGGAATAACGCGCGCCTTCCAAGTAGCGGGGCAGGCCGCTTGCGGACATCGTCCGCTTTTCCCCGTCAGAACCTCTGGCGATGTTCCCCATGCCCCCTCCGAACCTTACGGCATCGGCCGACACCACGCCTTTTTCATTCGATTCGTTAGTGAGTGTCACGCAGTTGTCCCTGCCTTCCCCCTCTGAAAAGAAAAACGTTCCGAGATAGACCCATGTGCCCCCCCCCATTTTCTGATTTACGAGGAACTCGGTGGCTATGCCGCAGTGCCGGACTGTGTAATGTGCGTCGTTTACGGCATCGGGGTGCGTCTGGTAACTTACATACACGGCGTAATTGCCGCGCTCTCTGATGCCGGGTATCCAGGCCGCCTCGCAGACGGCGGCAGGGTCACTTGCGGCCGTGGCGCAACGGGCAGAGCCCATATTGAAAGGGTTCTCCCCGTCAACGTATTCCTTTTTAGGATTAGCGAATCCGGCAGGCGACTGCCGCCACGCCGTCTGCGCCTGTCTTTCCTCGTACACGCCGCCTGTTGCGGGCGAATCGTTGTCGATTACTATCTCGTTGCACTGCCAATCGCGCTCTCGCGGGGAATAGACTATTGCGCCGGCGTTCTGAAGCATGGGGATCAGGAACGGGACGACTATCGTCTGCGTCAGCAGGTCTTCATTGGTGCAGAAGAGGTGCGGCCTCTGCCACTGCCACTCGTTTTTTCCATTGTTGTAATACCGCCCGTGACTCGCCCAGACTGAGAAATGCCTGTTCTGCAGCCCTTGCGTTGGCGTGTACGCCTTAGACACGTTGGTCACCCACGGCTCTCCGCGGTAGTCGGTCTCGCCCCAAGTCTTGCCCTTGTCGGCATTTTCGCGGTAGGGGTTGGGAATGCGCTCTTTAAGCTCTTTGCCGTCCGCAAGGATTATGAGTTTCATGCTCTTGCAGCTGTCAGGCAGGTGGCTGCGCAAAGATTCGTAAATACCGCTTACTATCTTCGGCGTGAGGGGCTGCGAGGCGAAAATTTCATTCCCCTCCACAACAAGCGTGTTGTCCGCACTGTATAATGTGTAACCTGCAAGGCGCGGCTTTTCGCGCGGCTGGAAACCGGGGGCGCGGTAGTTAGAGAAATACTCTTCAAGCGTTTTCCGTAGCGAGGCTTCCGGAATTTGCGGATACGCATCCGTCGGAGCCAGAGGTGTGAGCACCGCGACAATCAGAGCCGCGCCAGCCGTGCGGAAAGCCTTGCCTGGCATAAAGATACGCTTCATGTGGCTCGTTTTTTGGATTGCGGAGCTGCGCCCTTCATGGCAGCGTAGTGCCTGCACGCCGGGGCAAGGGCGCATTTCTCACATTCGGGGCGGCGGGACTTGCAAATATACCTTCCGTGCAGCAGAAGCCAGTGGTGGGAAGTGCCAATCACATCGCACGGCAGATTCCGCGTCAACTCATTCTCCACCTTTTCGGGGGTGTCGCATGAAACAGGCACAAGCCCCAGACGGCGGCTTACTCTGAATACGTGCGTATCGACGGCCAGGACCGCCTTGCCGAAAGCCACAGAAAGGACCACATTCGCCGTCTTGCGTCCCACGCCGGGCAAGCTCGTAAGCTCTTCGAAGTTGTCGGGAACAACACCGTTGAAGTTTCCCGCCAGCATCCGCGCCATCTCCGACAGGCGGCGGGCTTTGGCGTTAGGGTATGAAACGCTTTTTACATACCTGAAAATCTCTTCCGGCGCGGCCTGCGCCAAGTCGCGCACAGTAGGGTATGCGGCAAACAACTCTGGAGTTATCTGGTTTACGCGCCGGTCGGTACACTGAGCCGACAGCACCACAGCCACTATAAGCTCGTAAGGATTCCTGAATTGGAGCTCCGTTTCCGCCCCCGCTCCATTCTCGCGGAAATAATTGACTACAAAATTATAACGTTCCGCCTTTTTCATATTCGCATAACCGCTACCCTGTCCGTGCCGAAGCCTTGCCGTGCGGCACATCCATTCACGCCTCGCCAGCCGCCGGCATTGCACAAACCGCAACGCAAATTTATAAAAAAGCTCTGAAAGATATCGCCGCATTTGGGGAATGCGGTTTACGCGTTTTCAGTTCGCCACAGACGGCGGGATAGGAGGCTGTAAGCCGTCCGCATACGCAAACAAGTCAGACGCGCACACATTCCAGATTACTTCAGATATGTACCCGGCTATGTCCGGCATATTTCCGCACAAGGCAACGGTTCCGAAACATGAGGGGATGTCCTG
>CAZLLM010000205.1:0-3726 GCA_964560405.1 uncultured Prevotella sp. | reverse complement strand
TCAGAAGAAACGCTTATACTTGAAATAAAGGTGGAACAGCCCCGCGATGTGCTTGCGGCCGATGAACGAGAACACTCTTGCCCGCGAGGTTCTCTGGCACAGATGAAGTATTGTGAAGCCCGGCAGGTACATAATCCTGTATCCGGCTTTGCGGACGCGGATGCAGAAGTCCGCGTCTTCGGGCCCGTAAAAAATCTTCTCGTCCAGCGGGCCTGCCGCTTCGTACGCTTCGCGGCGGACAAGCTGACATGCGCCGATAACGTAGTCCGGCTCGAAATCTTCTCTCATGCGGCCGAGCCCGTATGAATAGCGGTAGCCTTTTCTGTGCATGAGGTTTTTCGCTTTCTCCCCTATGCCGGGATAAGGCCGGCAGCTTTCATGCACCGTCCCGTCGGCGGCGACAAGACGGCAGGCGGCGATGCCTACGGACGGGTTGCTTTCCATATATTGCAACAGGCCGCTGAAAGCCGCGGGGTTGATCTCAGTGTCGTTATCGAGAATCCACATATAGCGTCCGCAGGCTTGTTCGAGGGCACGGTTGCGGGCGTATGAAACTCCTAAATTGCCGCCAAGCAGGAGGATTTTCACTTTCGGATACCGTTCTTTCACGAAGGCGACCGTGCCGTCCTCGCTGCCGTTGTCGGCCACGATGATTTCCACGTCGGAGCGCGTCATGAGGAACTCCATTGACTTCAGGCATCCGGCCAGAAGCTTTTTCCCGTTCCACGTTATCAGAATTACAGACAAGAGCATGGGACTATCCGAGCAGTTTTACTTTCAGCGCTTTCAAAGCGCAGGCGAATTCGTCCATGTCGCGGAACCGGCGCAGCTGTTTCCACACGAACGATGGCGAGAGGAAATGGCGCAGATTTGCGCGAAACAATATTTTCTCCATTTCGGCGGCCGGCAAGCCAGGGTAGCTTACAATGGAGGAGCGCTGCACATCGGCGGGAACGTAGTCTTTGTCTTTGGTGGCGAACCATCCGTTCTCTTTGGCCAGCCGGTAAAATTCCGTTCCGGGAAAGGGGGAAACGATATTGAACATTATCTGGTCGGCACCTGTTCTTCCCGCCTGCCTTATCGTATCGCGCAAAGTCTCCTTTGTTTCAAGCGGGGAAGCGCCGATGAGGATGTTCAGCTTCACGGGGACTTTGTGCTTTTTCAGAAGCCCGATGGCGTTGTAAATCTGCTCTTTTGTGATGCCTTTCTTTATGTACGCGAGAATTTCGTCGTTGAACGATTCCACGCCCAGGTCCACGTACCCGCAGCGGGACTTGCCCAGCATTTCAGCTATCGGTTCGGTAATGGCGTCGGCGCGGGCCTGGCAGCCCCAGCGGAAGCCGTATTTGCTTATCGCGCCGCAAAGGGCTTCCGTGCGCGCTTCGTTCCAGATGAAATTGTCATCCATAAAGCCGATTGCGCGGTAGCCTTGGCCTGCGAGCAGTCCGAGTTCCTTGTCCACGTTCTCAACCGAGCGGAACGATACGGGGGGCTTGCGCCCGTTGTATCGGCGGTATTCGATTTCGCGGGCGAAAGTCAGGGAGCTGGGGACGCAGTAAATGCATCTGAACGGGCATTGGCGGGAAGTCACGACGGCGGTGTACGGCTTGGCTTTGAGCTTGGGGTTGTGGTAAGCCCGGTTCAGCAGATGGCGCGCCGGGAAAGGCAGCCCGTCAAGGTCGCGCAGGAGGCTGTGCGGCCTGTTGTTTACTGCTTTGCCGTCGCGCAGGTAGGAAATGCCGTCTGTCTGCCGCCAGTCAGCCTTGCTCCGGAAAGCTTCGAGCAATTCGCAGAGGGCGAGCTCGGGCTCTCCGCGCACAACGACGCACTTTTCGTCCGCGAGGCATTTTTCTGCGTAATAAGTTGCGGCCGGGCCTGTGAAAAGGCAGTATGCGCCGGGCCGGGCTTCGCGTATCCGCCTTGCGGCATGCAGGTCGGCCTCAAGGGAAAGGTTTACAGTCCATACAGAGTAGAAGTCGCTGTCGTCGTTCAAGAGAAAGCCGTTGAAATCGTCTTCCTTGCGCGAGTATGCGAAGTCCTTGTAAGCCACGTCGAAGTGCCCTGTTTTTTCGATAAGGGCCGCGGCTGTAAGCTCGTAGATGTTCGGCGCAGGGTAGACCACGTGCGTACAGCCCGAGCCGCGTTCCGCAGGGCGCTGCCCTTTAAGTGGCGGGGGTACAAGGAACGTGATTTTCACGGCAGGCGTTTGTCGGTTTCAAGCTCGCCGCTTATGCGCTTGCGCGTCGGGCAGCAGAACAGCGCGGCCGCTATGCACATCAGCGCGCAGAACCCCCCGATGCTGTTTAAGGTGGCGTAATACACCCACAAGTCGAAAACCGTAACGACGCACAGCGCGGCGAGGCGCGTGGCGCTCCATATGCGGTAGTATCTCAAGCGCATTCCGAAACCGAGCGAACGGTGGTGCAGCAGCATAACGCTGAACAGCTTAAGCGACAGGGGTATCGCCGCCAGAGTGAGAAGCACGCACACTGTCTCCGCGGCAAACCCCGCAGTCCCGCCGCCCGGAATGTACCCCTTGGCAAGGAAGTCCAGCTCATTCGCCGCGGCGAAAGCGGCGGTGACCGCGAAATAAAAAACATACTCTGCCTGCAGTCTTCGCGCAAGAGTCTTGATTTGCCGCTCCATAGTCTGTTCGTTTTATGCTCACACACGTTCTTTGACGCAGAACTCCGTGCGGTTCGCGATGGAGCGCCCCAGCGTCACCTCGTCAGTGTATTCCAGCTCGTCGCCCACAGCCACCCCGCGGGCGATTACGGAAATCCTGACCCCGTAACCCGACAGGCGCCGGTAAATGTAGAAATTCGTGGTGTCGCCCTCCATTGTCGGGCTTAACGCCAGTATGACCTCCTTTATGCCGCCCGCCGCCACCCTGTCCACCAGCGAGGCCACCTCGATGTCAGAAGGCCCCACGCCGTCCATGGGCGAGACGACCCCGCCAAGCACGTGGTACGTGCCGTTGTACTGCTGGGTGCCCTCGACCGCCAGCACGTCCTGCACGTTCTCCACCACGCATATCGTCGAAGCGTCGCGGGCCGGCGAGGCGCAGATGCCGCACAGCTCAGTGTCGGATATGTTGCGGCACACCCTGCAGTACTTCACGCCGTCGTGCAGCTCCTTTATCGCGCTGCAGAAAGCGTCGGCCGACTTCCCGTCCTGACGCAGCAGATACAGCACGAACCGCAGCGCCGTCTTGCGCCCCACGCCCGGAATGCGGGAGAACTCCTCCACCGCGCGCGCCAGCAGTTTGGAAGGGTATTGCTTTTCCATCATTACGCCTTGCAAAGTTAGCAAAACCGCGTAAAAACCCATAACTTTGCCCCTGCAAACCAAAACCGCAAGCACCATGCTTAGAGTAAACTGTTTCATCAAAGTGAACGACGGGCGGACGGAAGAGGTGGCCGCAGTCGCGAAAGAGCTCACTGAAGCCTCGCTCAAGGACGAAGGCAACGTCGCCTACGACGTCTTCGCGAGCGCCACGCGCGCCGGCGTGCTTCTGATCTGCGAAACATGGAAAGACGAGGAGTCGCTCCGGAAGCACACGGAAACCCCGCATTTCAAGCGCTGCGTCGGCGTCATCGACAGGCACGCCGAAATGAAAATCGAACAGTTCCGGTTCTGACCCTCCGCCGTTCCCGCAAGACGCGGACGGCCGCGGGGCGCGCCTTTGCAGCGTCCCGCGGCCTTTCTTCTTCTCCAGCCCCGCCG
>CAZLLM010000204.1:0-3752 GCA_964560405.1 uncultured Prevotella sp. | reverse complement strand
CAGGCTTCTCCGCCAGGTTTTCAGGATGAAGTTATCGGGCGTTTTTCCCATAGTGCGTTTGTTTTGTGCATGATTGTCCGCCGCCGGGCGGCTGCGTCATTCGGCGCGCGAAACGGAGGCCCTGCCCGACTTCCTCACGACGAGCCTCACTTTCTTGAGCTCCCCTTTGCCGTGGTCGAATATCAGCGCCGGGTCGTAGGCTTTGCCGTTCACCCGTATTTCGAAATGCAGGTGTTCGGTGGTCGCGTGCCCAGTGCGCCCTGTGAGGGCTATCGGCTGCCCCGCCTTCACCCATCCGCCCACGCGGGCGAGGTTCACGGAATTGTGCGAGTAAAGCGTTTCGAGTCCGGAGGCGTGCCGTATGACGATGGCGTTGCCGTACCCGCCGTACCGCCTGGCGAAGCGCACCCGCCCTTCGAACGCCGCGTATATGCTGTCGTTGGGCTTGGTTTTCAGGTCTACGCCGGTGTGCCCGCGCCGGCCGCCGTAATTGCTTATGACTTTCGCGCCGGGCAGCGGGTAGCGCCAGTCGTTTTCCCCGTACCGCGAGAAGTCTATCGTTATGCTGCCGCTTTTCGCGAACAGTCCGGGCGTGGCGGCGCTCACGATGCTCTGCTCGTCGGCCGTGAACTCCCTTCCGATGTCGACGGGGCCGTCTTTCGGGCTGTAAGCGTCGTTGTCTTCGACGGCGACGGCCACCGTCCTGCCGCGCTTTGTGAACTTGTACACGTGCCGGTAAAGCTCCTGCCTTCCTGTATGGATGAGGGTGCGGGGGTTTATGTTGCAGCCGTTCACCATTATCTCGAAGAGCAGCAGCCCCTTTCCGCCTTTCTCCCCCGCCGTGGCGATTGTCTGCCCGGCGGCGACCTGGTCGCCCGCCTTCACGAGGTTTTTCGCGTTGCCCCCATACACTGTTTCAAGCCCGTTGCCGTGGCGCACGACCACCACGTTCCCGTGCGAGGGAAGCGTCCGCGCCAGGCGCACCTTCCCGCTGAACATCGCTTTCACTTCCGCGCCTTTCGCGGCGCAGATGTCGAGGCCTCGCCTAGAGGCCGACACCTTGCCGCCGGGGACGGGAAAGGAGTATTCCGTGTCTTTGAGCTGCGTGAAGTCTACGTAGAACGAGTCGCTTTTGGCGAAAAGGCCGGGCGTGCCTGCGTTTATTTCGCTTTTCTCGGTCGGTGTCAGGCCGTCGGCTTTCAGCGTGGCGCAGACGCCGAACACGATGACCGGCAGCGCGAGGAGGCAGCGTCCTGACAGCTTGTGTATTCTCATGATGCCGTGTAGTGTTTCCGTATTTCCCGCCCTCCGCGCGCCGTCATTCGCCGGGCGTTCCGCCGCCGTCTTGCGCCCCGCGCCCTGCGCCGCTGCCGGACGGCGCGGCTCCGATGCCGCGGCGCACGAGCCGCTCCGTCTGCATGGCTTCCGACTTGTTGCTTTCTTTGTTCAGCTCTTCCCACAGCGTGTCCTTGAGCTCGCCGAGCCCTTGCTGCGCCACGGCGGAAACGAATACTGCAGGGACACCGGGCCGCAGCCGGGAGGAAATGTCTTTGAGCGTCTTCTCGTCGGCAAGGTCGCATTTGGTAACGGCTATCACCCTTTGCTTGCCGAGCATCTGCGGATTGAACTGGCGCAGCTCGCGCAGCAGTATTCCGTATTCCCGGCTTATGTCTTCGCTGTCGACAGGGATGAGGAAAAGCAGGAGGGAGTTGCGCTCTATATGCCGGAGGAAACGAAGCCCCAGTCCTTTGCCTTTGCTCGCGCCCTCGATGATCCCCGGTATGTCGGCCATCACGAAAGAGTTTTCGCCGCGGCAACGGACTATTCCCAGGTTTGGCGTGAGCGTGGTGAACGGGTAGTTGGCGATTTTAGGCTTCGCCGCAGAAAGGACTGACAGCAGGGTAGATTTGCCTGCGTTGGGGAATCCGACAAGCCCTACATCGGCCAGAAGTTTCAGCTCCAGAATCACGTTCTGTTCCGCCGCCGGCTCGCCGGGCTGCGCAAAGCGCGGCGTCTGGTTTGTGGCGGTGCGGAACTGCCAGTTCCCCAACCCGCCGCGCCCGCCTTTAAGCAGCAGCGTTTCCTGCCCGTCGGTTGTTACGTCGGCGAGGAATTTCCCCGTGTCGGCATCGTAGGCCACGGTCCCGCACGGCACTTCAATGTACTTGTCTTCCCCGTTTTTCCCGTGTGAGCAGTTTTTAGCCCCGTTGCCCCCATTTCCTGCGAATATGTGCCTTTGGTAGCGCAGGTGGAGCAGCGTCCAGAGGTTCCGGTTCCCGCGCAGGTATATGTTGCCCCCGCGTCCGCCGTCCCCCCCGTCGGGGCCGCCTTTGGGCAGGTATTTCGCCCGGTGGAGGTGCACTGCGCCGCGTCCGCCCTTTCCTGAGCGGCAGAATATCTTTACGTAGTCGATGAAATTGCTTTCCGGCATGGCTGTGTCAGAAGTCATGTGAGGCCGGCCTGTCGTCGCGGGCCGGCGCGTTCCTGTCGGCGGTTATCAGATGCCGTCTATTATACGGCAGATGTCGGAGAATATGGATTCTATGCCGCCCACGCCGTTCACGCGGCGGCGTTTGCCGCGCGCTTCATACCACTCTATGAGGGGCGCGGTCTGGCTTTTGTAGACGGCGAGGCGTTTTCTTATGGTTTCCTCGTTGTCGTCTGCGCGGCCGGAGGTCTTTCCGCGCAGAAGCATGCGGCTTATCAGCACGTCGTCGGGGACATCGAGCTCTATCATGGCTTTCACTTCCGCGCCGCGCCCTCGCAGCATTTCGTCGAGCGATTCCGCTTGCGCCGTCGTGCGCGGGAAACCGTCGAATATCACGCCTTCGCAGGGGCATGCGCTGTCGTACACGGAAGCGAGTATCCCTGTCATGAGGGAGTCTGGGAGCAGCCGCCCTTCGCTTATGTAGCGTTCCGCCGTGCGTCCGAGCTCCGTCTTGTTCTTTATCTCGCCGCGCAGCACGTCGCCGGTGGAGATGTGGCGCAGTCCGTAACGTTCCGCGAGCATCCCGCTCTGCGTGCCCTTCCCCGAGCCGGGCGCGCCGAAAATCACGATATTCTTCATCCTGTTTCAGTTTTGGTCAATCAGCGTTCCTTTCTTCCCGTCTTGCGGCGCGGCCGCTATGTAAACGTCCGGCAGGTTGCGCCCCATGCCGTTGTAGTCAAGTCCGTAGCCTACTATGAAGCCCTCCGTTTCCAGCCTGAAGCCGCAGTAGTCCGCCGTTACGCCCGTTTCCAGCTTCGCCGGTTTGGAGAAGAGCGCGGCGATGTGCGGCGGCTTGGCTTCCCTTACGGAAAGCTCTTTAACGAGAGCCTGCACAGTCCGCCCCGTTTCGACGATGTCCTCCACGATTATCACGTCGCGTCCCGCGACATCCGCGTCAAGGCCTATTATGCTCCTGACGTTCCCGGTGGAAGACGTGCTTTCGTAAGACGACAGCCGCACGAAGCACACCTCGCAGTCCGTCCCCAAACGGCGCAGCAGGTCGGCGGCGAAGACGAAAGAGCCGTTCAGAACGCACAGGAACAGAGGGCTGCCGCCCTTTGCGCCGCGCCTTATCTCTTCCGCCACCCTCTTCACTTCGCGCCCTATCTCCCTGCGGCCGAGCAGCAGGGAGAACGTCCTGCCTCCTAAAATCACTGTTTTCCTCGCCATTTCCCAGAAGTCCGCGCACTCGCAGCAAAGATACGCATAAAAAGACGAGCCGGGAAGCCGCGCGGCGAAGAAAGTCGGAAGCGGAGAAAGCCGG
>CAZLLM010000203.1:0-3752 GCA_964560405.1 uncultured Prevotella sp. | reverse complement strand
AGCGCGTTTCGCCTGCACGGAAATCCGCACAATGACGGTTATCCATTTATTTTAAAGACACTGGATACGGCGGAAATACGTGTGACGCTTCACAGCGTCTGGGAGCTTTCCACAGGGTTCGGGAAACCGCAAATCACTCAAAATAAAAGGTCAGCGAGACCATCCTGGCTTTCGCGCTGTTTACCGACTGCGTGTAGACGAGCTTGCTCTTGTCGCGCAGGGAGCTGCGGTCTTTGTCAAGCACGTCCGTCAGTCCGACGCTGAACTTAAGCTCCGGGATGAGCTTGAAGAAGGGGAGGTAAAAGTCGCAGCCCAGCCCGAATTCCAAGTATATGTCGAACGGCTTGGTGAGAATGTTTTCCTGTTTCTGGCGGGTGAGGTTGTACATGGGGTTCACTCCGGCGAGGAGGTAAGGCCGGTAGTTGTTGAAACGGGGCGCGGAGAACTTCACGTCCGCCGGGATTGAGATGTAGGCGGTTTTCATCGTCTGCGACGTTTCGCGTTTCGTGGCCTGTTCGCGGAAAGTGATGTTCTTCTGGCCGAAGTGCATCGCGGGTGTGGAACGCAGCGCGAAATACCTGTTCAGCCTCCACTCTCCCAGCACCCCGACGGAAAAGCCCGCGTTCATGCGGCTGTCTTCGGCATACCATTGCTCTCCTGTAGACGGCTCAATGAAGCCGTTGTTCTCGAAAGACACGCCTTGCATATGTACGCCGAAGAGGAAGCCGTAATGGAATCTGCGGAAATCGATGTACGGCTTGTTCTGCACAGTCCGCCTCTGCGCGTAGCCGACAGTGGCGGAAACGAGAATCAGCACCAGCAACAGAAAAAAAGCCTTGCGCGTTTGTCGCTGTATCATACTCTTCATAACGCCCGCAACAGCTTATTATTGTACGCCATTGACCGGAGTATAACGTATTTTTCCATAACTTTGCGCGTATGGACGCGCTTTGCCGCGCATCCCTGCCTGCGCCGCGACAGAGCCGCCGCCAACGGACGGCAAAGCGGGAAAACCATTTATCATGCCTGACGAAAACCTTGAAACCGCTGCCGGACAGCATACCGGCTACCGCCCCAGCGAACCCGGCGGCGAAAACGCCGTACGCCAGCTTTCGGGAATGTACGAAAGCTGGTTTCTCGACTATGCCAGCTACGTGATATTAGAACGCGCCGTGCCGCACATTTCAGACGGGCTGAAGCCTGTGCAGCGCCGGATACTCCACGCAATGAAGCGTATGGACGACGGGCGGTACAACAAAGTAGCCAACATTGTCGGAGCTACTATGCAGTTCCACCCGCACGGCGACGCTTCAATAGGCGACGCGCTCGTGCAGCTCGGGCAGAAAGACCTTCTCATAGACTGTCAGGGGAACTGGGGCAACATTCTCACCAATGACAGCGCCGCCGCCCCACGCTACATAGAGGCGCGGCTCTCCAAGTTCGCGCTTGACGCGCTTTTCAACTCCAAGACGACGGAATGGAAGCTGTCGTACGACGGGCGCAACAAAGAGCCGATCACGCTTCCCGTAAAATTCCCGCTTCTGCTGGCGCAAGGGGCGGAAGGCATCGCCGTAGGGCTTTCTTCCAAGATACTGCCGCACAACTTCAACGAACTTTGCGACGCGGCTGTCAGATACCTGCACGGCGAGGAGTTCCGCCTTTACCCCGATTTCGCCACAGGCGGCTACATTGACGTGTCGCGTTACAACGACGGCATGCGCGGCGGCAGCGTTAAGGTAAGGGCGAAAATCAACAAGCTAAATCCGAAGACACTCGCGATAACGGAAATCCCTTACGGGAAAACCACGACGACACTCATCGAATCAATTCTCAAGGCGATAGAAAAGGGGAAGATAAAAGTAAAAAACGTTGTAGACGTTACCGCCGCAAACGTGGAAATCCTCATACATCTTGCGCCCGGCACAAGCAGCGACAAGACAATCGACGCACTCTACGCTTTCACTGACTGCGAGGTTAGCATTTCGCCGAACTGCTGTGTGGTGGACGGCAGGAAGCCGCGCTTCCTCACGGTAAGCGACGTGCTGCGCCACAACGTTGACCAAACAAAAGAACTGCTGAAAAGAGAACTTGAGATACGGCGTTCCGAGCTGCAGGAAGTCTTGCACTCCGCCTCGCTCGAAAAAATATTCATAGAAGAGCGCATTTACAAAGACCGCGAATTCGAAAACGCGCTGGACATGGACTCTGCGTGCGCGCATATCGACAAACGCCTGACACCGTTCTACCCGCAGCTGCTGAAAGAAGTGACCAAAGACGACATCCTGCGGCTGATGGAAATAAAAATGGCGCGCATTCTCAAGTTCAACAAAGAAAAAGCCGAGGAAAACATCGCCCGCACAAAAGCCGAAATAGACAAAATCAACGCCGACCTGCGGAACATGACGGAAGTCGCAAGCAACTGGTACCGCATAATAAAGGAAAAATACGGGGCGGAACATCCGAGACTGACAGAGATACGTTCTTTCGACACGATAGAGGCGGCGACGGTGGTGGAGGCAAATGAAAAACTTTACATAAACCGCGCCGACGGGTTCATCGGTACAGGGCTTAAACACGACGAATTCGTGGAAAACTGTTCCGACATTGACGATGTGATTCTCTTTTACCGCGACGGCACATACAAGGTAACGCACATATCCGACAAAGTGTTTGTCGGCGAGACTGCCCGTTCCGTAAAAGAAAAACGCAAGGCTGAAATCATACACGTGGCGGTTTTCAGGAAGAACGACAGGCGCACCACTTACAACGCCGTCTACCGGGACGGGAAGACCGGGAATTTCTATTGCAAGCGCTTCAATGTAACTTCCGTCACACACGACAGGGAATACGACCTGACACAGGGCAAGCAGGGAAGCCGCGTCGCGTATTTCTCTGCCAACCCTAACGGCGAGGCGGAAGTCATAAAAATAGCCCTCAAGCCAAATCCCCGTCTGAAGAAACTGATCTTCGAGCGCGACTTTGGCGAGATTCAGATAAAGGGACGCCAGAGCATGGGCAATCTTCTTACGAAAAACGACGTTTACAGGATAACGCTGAAAAGCCGCGGCCGGTCAACGCTCGGCGGCCGCAGGATTTGGTTCGACGGAGATATAGGCCGCCTCAATGTAGACGGGCGCGGGGTGTATTTGGGCGAGTTTCACGGCGGCGACAGGATTCTCGTCGTGCTTGGCAACGGGAACTTCTACACCACGGATTTCGACCTCAACAACCATTACGAGCAGAACGTCTTCAAGATAGTGAAGTTTGACGAGGCGGTCGTCTGGACGGCAGTCTTGTTTGACGCAGACCAGGGCGGGAAACTTTACATGAAACGATTCCGTTTCGAGTCTTCAAGCAGGCAGCAGAACTATTTAGGGAGCAATCCCGATTCGCGTGCGGCGGCTCTGACATCCGACCCCTCGCCCCGCTTCAACGTGATTTTCGGCGGGGATGACGCTTTTCGCGGTAGTATGGAAGTGGACGCGGGCACATTTGTAGGAATAAAGAGTTACAAGGCGCGCGGCAAGCGCGTGACAGTGTACAACGTGGATGCCGTGGAGCAATCGTCCTCGCCGGAACCGCAAATGGCGGAAGACGCGAATGAAGAAGCCGATGAAAACGGCGTTCCGCCCGCAGCGGAGGAAAGCGGCTCGGACGAGTTCACCTTGTTCTAATGCGGCATAATCCTCTTCCTGACATTACTGTTCTCGCGCCGCATTCTGTCTGATGCCGGACTTATGCAGCCTGAAATC
>CAZLLM010000202.1:0-3773 GCA_964560405.1 uncultured Prevotella sp. | reverse complement strand
GCTTTTCAGCAGGTCGGAAGCCGTTTTGCGGGCTGCGAATGGTGTTTTGAGGCGGCGCGGCGGTGGGATAAGGCGGCGAAAGTGATTTGCAAAGGCAGCGAGGGCGGGCTGCGGGGCATCCGTCGCTTCGCGGGTGCGAGGTGCGGATTGGTTTTGCGATGGCAGGCGGGAAACGGAGCGGATGCGGGCGCAAAGCGTGACGGCATTTGCGAAAAACGGAGCAATTGCAGATGAAAAATGGAGCGGGCGCGGGCGGCGGTTTCCGCGGGCACGATGGCAGGATAAGGATGCGAAGACGGTTTTTCAGCGGGTATCGGCGGATTCCTGCGGATCGCAGGGCTGGTTTGCAGGGCAGTGCGAACGGTTTGCGGGGACGGGCATCGCCTTGCGGGTGCGAGAGAAAGTCTTGGTTTTGCGGATGCAGGCAGGAAACGGAGCGGCGGCGGTTTTGAAGGGGGACGATTTCCGGTGCGGCGCGATGTTTCTCAAAGGGGAATGTAATGTCCGATTGCCACGGGATCGCGGATTCCTGTTGCGGCGAATTTAAGGGATCTGTCAGGAAATGGGGCGCGCTTCCACCCTTGTCCTTTTTCATTTTCTCATTGCCTTGGATGTGCGATACGCGGCGGGCGCGGCGGCTTCCGCAATAACGGTCAGAGGTGGGGATACCTCAAAGAGCGGACAGTGTGATCCCAATGATTTTCGCAACCCGTATCCGTCCGCTTCCCGGTATGTGCGTTTCTGCGCGTTCCTTTTCCCCTTGCCTCCCGTTTCTTGAGCATACGGTTTCCCGCGCCTTTGGCGTACCGCTTGCGCTGCAAGTCTTGCGTCGCGCCCGTCATCAGCTTGGGCTGAGGCGTCGGCTTTCGGCGCCGCTCACTTTTCAACTGCCGAGCTGCCGGGCGCGGCGTCTTTTGCGCAAGTGCAGGCGGTCATGGAACAGGAGGCCAGTTGCGCTGCCAATGCCGCTGCGACGACGGCCAGAGCCGCTTTTTTCGCAATCGCTAATGTCTTTTTCATATACTCTCTTCCTTTTCGGGTTCGGGGTCGGACGGTCTCTTTGGGGCGTGTCTCCGCCGCCCGCCGCAAAATTATGCAGAACAGGCGACATGAAAAAGCCTCTCCGTCTTTTTTCTTTGAATGTTTGAGACTGACTGACGGCTGCAAAGAGCCACACGCCTGCCGGCCGGAAGGCGACTAAGGCGTGCGCAGGACAGACGCGACAAGTTCTCCGTATGCGGGGATGTCTTCAAGAAACTCGTATGAGGCCGCGCTTCCGCCTGTCCGGCAGCAGTAGCTTTGAAGCCCGTTGCTTACAGTGAGGTACGGGGCGTGCAGGGCTGTGTTGTAAGAGAGTATCTGTTCGAACACGGCTTGCGTGATTCTCACCGACGGGGCTTTGTATTCGATGATCATCGCCGGCCTTGCGCCTCCGCCGAACACTACGCTGTCGCAGCGCCGCGACACGCGCCCCACGCGGAGCCTTATCTCGTTGCCCATAAGCGCCGCCGGGTAACCTTTCCGCTCCGCGAGGAATCGGGTGAACTGCTGCCGGACCCACTCTTCGGGGGTGAGCGCGACGAAACGGCGGCGCAGGAAGTCGAACACCATCCGCTTCCCTCCGCGCTCGATTATTTTAACGTCGGCGTAAGGCAGGTTTAACGCGAACATTTGCTACTTTTGCACGGGCTGGGCGGGCTGTCCGCCGCGCGCAAAGGTACGCAAAAAATGAAGACGAGGGAGGAGATAGCGGGCAACTGGCTGGCGAGGTACACCCGCCGCGCGCCGGAGAGCTTCACGCCTTACGTCCTGCTAACGAACTTCAACGACTACATCGACCTCTTCTGCGGGCAGTGCGGCGTGAAGCCGGCGGATTACGGCGCGAATATGCGCACGGCCGTGGCCGGCGGCATGACGATGGTGAACTTCGGGATTGGCAGCCCCAACGCGGCATTGGTGATGGATCTCCTCAGCGCGGTGAAGCCGGCGGCGTGCCTGTTCCTCGGCAAGTGCGGCGGGATATCCGACAAGGCCCGCGTTGGCGACTACATACTTCCGCTGGCGGGGATACGCGGCGAAGGCACGAGCAATGATTACTTCCCGCCCGAAATACCGGCTCTGCCGGCGTTCACGCTCCAAAGGGCCGTCTCGACATCTTTGCGCGACGCGCGCACCGATTACTGGACCGGCACGGTGTACACTACCAACCGCCGCGTGTGGGAGCACGACGAGAAGTTCAAGGAGTACCTGCGGGCGACGCGCGCAATGGCCGTGGACATGGAGACGGCGACGCTCTTCACGTGCGGGTTTTACAACCACATCCCCACAGGCGCGCTCCTGCTCGTCTCCGACAGCCCCATGTTACCCGAAGGCGTGAAGACGATGGAGAGCGACGAGCAGGTGACAAGCAACTACGCGGCGCGGCACGTGGCTCTCGGCATCGCCTCGCTGAAGCTCATAGTCCACGAGGGCAGGACGGTAAGGCATCTGAAGTTTGACTGGTAACAATCTGATCGGATGGCATCAGCGAAACCCCAGGCCCCGACGTTTGAAGGGATAATGCGCGACATCGCCTCGCGCAGGCTGGAAAAGGTGTATTTCCTCGAAGGGGCGGAGGGGTATTTCATAGACAGGATAGCGGAAGCCGTCGTCGCGGCCGCGCTGTCAGCCGGGCAGCGCGATTTCAACCATGTCGTTTTTTACGGGGCGGACGCTTCCGCGGCTCAGATAGTGAACGCGGCGAAAAGCTATCCGCTGGGGGCGGAGCGGCTTGTGGTGGAAGTGCGCGAGGCGCAGCTGCTAGACAAGTTGGACGACTTGGCGTATTACCTCCAGTTTCCGCTCGAAAGCACGGTGCTGGTCGTTTGCTATAAGAACGGGGTCATCGACCGGCGGAAACGCCTGGCGATGCTCGCGGAAAAGCAGGGCGTGCTGTTTGAGGCGAAGAAAATGCGCGACAACCAGCTCGCGGGATTCATCAGCGTGTACATGAGGCAGAAGGGAGCCGCCATAGACGACAAGGCGGCTGTCATGATAGCCGACTATGTGGGCGCGGACCTTGCGCGGCTTTCGGGCGAGCTCGACAAGCTCGCCATATCGCTGCCTGAAGGGCGTGGGACCGTTACCCCGGATATGGTGGAGCAAAACATAGGCGTGAGCAAGGACTTCAATTACTTCGAGCTGCAAAAGGCGCTTGCGGCGAAAGACGCTTACAAGGCCGGCCGTATAGCGCGGTATTTTGCCGACAACCCCAAGGCAAGCCCCTTGCAGGTGACGCTGATAATGCTGTTCCGCTTTTTCTCAAGGCTCATGCTGGCGTATTACGCCCCCGACAAAAGCCCGCGCGGGCTGGCGGCGTGGTTAGGCATGGCCGAATGGCAGGTCAGGAACGACATCATCCCGGCGAAGGATAACTATTCCGGGCGCAAAGTGATGGAAATAATCGGGAAGATACGCGAGGCGGACACCCGCTCAAAGGGAGTGGGGGATGCCTCGTCCGACGATGGCGGGCTGCTTGCCGAACTGGTGTTTTTCATACTTCATTGACTCCTCCCGCGTTTTCCCCGCGGCTTTCGGCCGTGCATGCAGGACTGCCGCATGGCGCGGGCTGTATTATAATAACGTGAGTTCGATATAAGGTTCGAAATAATCTGCTGAATATTATGAACATAGCGATAAAAGCATTAAATTTATAGTGAAAAAACAAACATTTAAGCGGTTATCACTATGTTCACAGAGGCTAAGATTACAGAGATTTATTGTATGGCGGATGA
>CAZLLM010000201.1:0-3777 GCA_964560405.1 uncultured Prevotella sp. | reverse complement strand
CTCGCGGGCGGCTGGCACGCGGCTTCCGGCCGCACGATAACCACGCTCAACGAGGGCTGGCAGTTCTCAAAGGGGGCGCTTGCCGATGTCAGGGAATGGCGGGAGGTGCGCGTTCCGCACGACTGGGCGGTCAGCGGTCCTTTCGACCGCGCCAACGACTTGCAGGAAGTGGCCGTAGAGCAGAACGGCGAGACGGAGAAGTCGTGGAAGACGGGGCGCACCGGCGGCCTGCCTTTCACGGGCAAAGGCGTGTACAGGCGCACCCTCGTCCTGCCCGACACGGCGGGCCGCGCCTTCGCTCTCGTGTTCGACGGGGCGATGAGCAACGCGAGGGTGAAGGTGAACGGCCGCGAGGCGGGCTTTTGGCCTTACGGCTACAACTCTTTCGAGGTGAGGCTTGACGGCTGCGGCATCCGTCCGGGCGAGAACGAGCTTACGGTGGAACTGGAAAACTACGACAGGGCTTCGCGCTGGTATCCCGGCGCGGGGCTTTACCGCAACGTGCATCTGATTGAAACGGGCAGGGTGCGCATCCCCGCGTGGGGGACTTACGTAACGACACCCTCGGTGTCGCCGGAGCGGGCCGCCGTCAACCTCCGCATCAGGATTGAAGGCGCGAAAAGACTGAAAGAATGGCCTTACGGAGAGCGGGTAGCCGTGCGAACCGTTGTGTACAATCCCGAGGGGGAGGCGGTGGCGGAGGGAGAATCCGACTACATAGCGCGCGGGCAGGAGCTGTCGCAAAGCTTCATCATCGACCGTCCCGAACTATGGGACACCGAATCGCCGTCGCTTTACACGGCGCGGACGACGCTTTCGCTGGACGGCAAGGAGAGCGACAGCTACGACACACGCTTCGGTATCCGCAAAATAGAATACCTGCCCTCGAAAGGCTTCTTTCTCAACGGCAGGCACACGAAGTTCAGAGGGGTGAACAACCATCACGACCTCGGACCGTTAGGCGCGGCGGTAAACAAGTCGGCTTTGCGCTATCAGATAGAGCTTCTGAAAGACCTCGGAGCTAACGCCATCCGCACGTCGCACAACATGCCCGCGCCGGAACTCGCGGAGCTGTGCGACGAAATGGGCATGATGCTGATGATAGAATCCTTCGATGACTGGGGCTTCCGCCCGAAATCGCCTAACGGGTACGGCGCGATATTCAACGAATGGGCGGAGAAAGACGTTACGGGAATGGTGGAGCATTTCCGCAACTCCCCGTCCGTGGTGATGTGGTCGGTGGGCAACGAAGTCCCGTCGCAGTGGGGGGAGGCCGGCATGGGCGAACTCGTGATGCTCCGCGACCTGGTGCACCATCTCGACCCGACAAGACCCGTCACCTGCGGCATGGATCAGATTAATTCGGTGCTCGACAACGGCTTCGCGGCCGCCCTTGACATTCCGTCGTTCAACTACAAGCCGCAATTCTACAAGGATATATACGAGTGCCTGCCGCAACGCCTCGTGCTCGGGACGGAAACAGCGTCGACGGTGTCTTCGCGGGGTGTCTACTACTTTCCCGTAACAATGCCGGACGCTGACGGCAGGCAGACGGCCGTCCATCCGGAAAACCAGTCGTCAAGCTACGACAACGAATCGTGCTCGTGGTCCAACACGCCCGACATAGACTTCGCCCTTGACGACAACGACTGGGTTCTCGGGCAGTTCGTGTGGACCGGCTTCGACTATCTTGGCGAGCCGTCGCCCTACGACACCGACGCATGGCCGAGCCACAGCTCCCTGTTCGGCATAATCGACCTTGCCTCCCTGCCCAAAGACCGCTACTACCTGTACCGCTCCCAATGGAACAAAAAGGACACCACGCTTCACATACTCCCCCATTGGAACTGGAAAGGCCGCGAGGGTGAGGTCACGCCCGTGATGGTTTACACAAACTTCCCGAAAGCCGAGCTGTTCATCAACGGCAAGAGCCAAGGGATAAGGGAGAAAAACGACTCGACATACCAGAACCGCTGCCGCCTGATGTGGACGGGAACGCGCTACGAGCCGGGCGAAGTGCGGGTGGTGGCATACGGCGACGACAACCGCCCGGCCGCCGAAAAGACGATACGCACCGCAGGCAGACCTCATCACATCGTGCTGACCCCTAATCGCAAGAAGCTGGCGGCGGACGGCGACGACCTGCTGTATGTAACGGTGCAGGTGGCCGATAAAGACGGCAACATCGTTCCCGACGACTCCCGCATGGTGAAGTTCAAAGTTGAAGGCGCAGGCTCTTTCGAAGCGGCCGCCAACGGCGACGCCACGTGCCTGCTCCCGTTCCGCGAGCCCGAGATGAAGCTGTTCAGCGGCGCGGCCACGGCGATAGCGCGCTCCGGGAAAGAAGCCGGCATCCTCGTATTCACGGCCTCCGCGGGCGGAGTGAAGCCGGCCACAGTGTCTGTCCCCGTGAATTAGGCGGGAAAACGGCTTCCGTGTGCGTACGCAGAAGCGTCTCCCCCGCATACCAAGACATGACAGGCGCATACAGGACGCTCCCATCCGCTTTTCGCGGCGCGGCGCACGGACGGCGCGCCAGAGGGGAAGCCGGAAGCCGCAAGACGGAAGCCCGCGCCCCCGTCCTCGTGGGACAAACAGAATGAAACAACAACCAAATAAAACCGAAAAGCTATGACACGGTATTCCCTCCTCAAAGCGGCAATGTTCCTGGCCGCGCTGCCGGCGTGGGCTTGCGCAGACGCGCAGAAACGGTATGTCGGCGGTGACATATCCCTGCTCCCCCTCTGTGAAGAGGCGGGGGCGCAGTACAAGACGCACGGCGGGCAGCCCGTCGCCGACCTGCTCCCGTTCTGCAAGGGCGAGGGGATGAACGCCATGCGGGTCCGCCTGTTCGTCAATCCGCAGGATTACGGCGGGGCGGACAAAGACCCCAACGCCTGCCAGACGCTCGAATACATCACGCCGCTCTGCAAACGCATACACGACAACGGCATGGCCCTCATCCTCGACTTCATGTACTCCGACACATGGGCAGACCCCGGAAAGCAATGGACTCCGAAACAGTGGGAGGGGCAGGACGACGACGAGCTGTGCAAAACAGTGCACGACTACACGGCGGAGTGCCTGCGGAAGCTGGGCGAAGCCGGAGTCAGCCCCGAATTCATACAGACAGGCAACGAAATCAGCTACGGGATGCTTTGGGGGCCGGTCGGTGCTGCCGAGAAAGACCTGAAGAAATGCTATCCTGACGGCAGCGAGGCGAACTGGGCGCGGTTCGGGCGGCTTCTGAGCAGTGCCGGCAGCGCGTGCCGCGAAGTCTGCCCCGAAGCGAAGATAATCATACATACGGAGCGCGCAGCGCAGCCCGATGTCCAGAAGAACTTCTACGGGCAGATCGAGAGGCTTGGCGTGGATTACGACATCATCGGCATAAGCTACTACCCCTACTTCCACGGATCTCTCGGCACGCTCGACGCAGCGATAGAGGAGCTGGAAGCCGATTTCCCCGGAAAAAGGATAATGGTGGTGGAAACAGGCTACCCCTACGCATGGGAAGTGCCCGGCAGCACCGAGAAAACAGACTATCCCTACTCCGACGAAGGCCAGAACCGCTTCACGGCCGACCTCGTGTCAACGCTGGAAAAGCACAAGAACGTGGACGGCCTTTTCTGGTGGTGGTTCGAATACAACGCCTTCGGCACAAGCCTTGAAAAGTGGTACAACGCCCCGCTTTTCGACAGCAATACAGGCTGCGCCACATCCGCGCTCGAAACCCTATGCCGCTTCGCGGGAGACATCAGCGGCATAGGCGGCGCG
>CAZLLM010000200.1:0-3788 GCA_964560405.1 uncultured Prevotella sp. | reverse complement strand
TTTCAAGGCTGGAACGAAGCTGTGTGCGACATTACACATCAGTTTCCATTTCCAGGTACTTTGTTAGCGAAGAAAGAGAAGTTTACGCTTCCGTAGGCGCGGTGATCCACAAAACAGGGATGCTGCGAAAAATCCTGCCCCTTACTGTGTTCAAGCACGTATATGCCACTGTCGGCAAGTATGCCTGCCTCCATAACGAGACCGGGCAAACGCGGCAGTTCGGGAAGCGCGTATGGGGGATCTGCGAAAATAATGTCAAAACGCTCGTTGCAGCGCGTTACAAAGCGCAGCACATCGGCATGAAGCAGCCTGCAATTGCTCTCTCCGAGCCTGCGCATCACCGAAGCTATGAAAGCGCAATGTCCGCGGTCCGCCTCTACTGACGTAACGCTTGCGCAGCCGCGTGAAAGCAGCTCGAGAGTTATGCTCCCTGTTCCCGCGAACAAGTCGAGCGCGCTGCTCCCCTCGAAGTCCGCATATCCACGCAACACGTTGAACAGGTTTTCTTTCGCGAAATCTGTGGTTGGACGCGCATTGAATGTGCGCGGTATATCAAACCTCCGCCCCTTGTATTTCCCTGTGATCACCCTCATTGTTATGGAACTTTGCCTGATTTTCCGTATAAAGTCTTTGCCCAGCCGCTGTCAGTACGCCTGCATAAGGCAAACAGCAAGGTCGTAAGGCAATCGGCAGTCCGCGCCGTCTGAATCGGAATTGCGAAAAGACAAGTTCCAGTCTGTTTCTTTGACGTTGCGTATGAAACTTTTCAAGCGTTCCGCCAGCTTGCTGCCGCCCTGCACGTCCGCTATGACGAACTCATCGGCATACACGTCCATTCCCAGTACGTTGGCAGCGAGCATCACGAAATACACTGTGTCGTCCACACTATGCGTCGCGTATCTGTTGCCTAACTGCAAACGCCCGTCACGGAAAACGAAGATGTCAGTAACATCTTCGTGCCGGTACGTGTAAAGCCGCGGCTTGCGCAGCACTTGCGCCTCTTCCGCGAAACGGCCGGCTACGGACGAAACGGCGGAACGGAAGTAGACCATCGGAAAATTCTCGTCCACAACGCGGCAAAAAGCCTCGTCTATCCCGTAAACGAACACCGCGCCCATAGCTCCGGCCACATCGTAAAAGACGCGGTCGCCATCCTTTCCGTGAAAGTTAAGGCGGTAAATGCGCTCGGCGTCATTCTCTTTGAAACACTCAACCGGCACCAAGGCGTAAGGGACGTTCAGGAGGACCTCTGTGCAGCCGTATTTTTCCTGCGCCAGCGGCGTTACCGCTAAAGCTTCCCGCAAGTTTACGTTGAGCGAGGCAGTAAGGTTGGCTTCGTAATTTTCCACAACCGGCGGCCGCCCTCCGAAAGGGTGGTAAACGGCGAAACAGAACCCTCCTGTGCTAACGCGCAAGTAAAGACGCCGCACTTTGTTTTGGCTCACCGGCATTGTCTTTCGCTTTTACGAGACTCTTACATCGCGGCAACGCGGCATCACTTCTTTGCCGAAAAGAACCCGGTCACGCGATCTGGCGTAAGCAGCGACCACAGCGAGGCGACCGTCCATCCCGGCGCGAAGATGTCATTGTAGAATCCCTTTCCGTTGCGCCCGTAGTCCCATGCAGTGTGCTGCACCACCTCGGGATAATACCCCACCTTGCCCATGCCGCATAAGTTCCCCTCTGCCGGCGTCAGCTGCAGCATCGAACTCTTTATTATGTCGGCCATCTTCGCGAAACGCGGCTCGTCTGTTTCCGAGGAAAGCCACTTCATTATTTCGGCAAACTCAAAAACGTAAACGTCGATATGGTTGTTCTCCACCGACACATTGCCCCATCCGCGTGATTTGAAACCCAAGTCGCCGAGCATCTGTCCTTGCGAGAAGGGGACATCCCATGTATAATACCATGAAGCGCAGAAATACGCCGCTTTCTTGCAAAGTTCCACGTAATGCGCCCGCTCGTCGCCCTTAGTTACGAACGAGAGGAAATACAGCGCATCGCAAGCATAGAACGACGCCTCTTTGTCCTCGCAGTTCGCGTCAAGCGTAGACGAGAAGTAGTCAGATGTGGAGATTATCGATTTCTCAAGATACCCGATGGTGCGCCTCGCCTCATCCAGGCAGTTCTTGTCCTTAAAGTACTTGTACCCCATGGAAAGCGCAAGCGTCGCGCACGGCGTACTGCCGCCGGAGGAATCGGTATCCTTGAAATCATCATTGAATTTGCGCGGGAAAGAGCCGTCGTCCTTTTGCAGTTTAGCGAAGTTCCCGAGCAGCCTCGCAATTTTCGTTTCCCATTCCTTATGCTTCCTGCCCTTCTCCTTTTCGTATTGCAGGTAGAACAGCGCGGCCATTATCCCCTCGCTCTGGCGCCGTATGCTGTAGTCCCGCGTTTCGTAATTCGCGCCGTAGTCCACGTATTCGCGGAAAAAGCCGTTATCGCTAAAGCCGTACGCAAGGTAAGAATCAAATATTTTCCGGCCTGTTTCCGAAAGGTTTTGATTGCCGTTTGATTCTCCGTACTCGATCGCGTTGAATGCGTTGAGCAGCGTGCGTCCCACAAAACCTATTTCCGCCGCCGGGCGCGAGTCGCAGGAAGCGACCGGCATCGTAGGGCTTGAGAAGAATTTAAGAGGGTATTTGTCCACGTAACTTTCCCGGAAGTAGTTGGACAGTATCCTTTTCACCGTATCAGCGGCATAAGCCGGGGCGAGAGGGGCGGGGGACATCGTGTCGAAAGAATGCCTCCATGCGTCGGCGATAAAAGCTGAATAGTCATCGTGCCGGGCCCGCCGTATCAGCCACGTCAGCGACTTGCTTTCCCCCTTATTCAGCCGGGCGAAAGTGCGCACCGAGTCAGCAAGCGTCAGTTTGCGTATGTAACGGTACGGGGTTTCACGGTAAGGATAGCCGAAGTCGAGAGCCGCCTTGCCGCCTATATTGCGGAAGCCTGTGTACCCCAGCGACGATTCGCCCGTCAGGATCACATCGCCCGAAAGGTTCTGCAATATGCAGTCTGACGACTCCTTCTCAATCCTTGTCACGGTGTGCGCCTCGCCGCTCTTCGTATTGTAAATGCCTGCAAGCGGCGTGCTGAGGCGGTCTTCGCGCACCGCCCAGCTGTCTGACGTGTGAAAAGAGGGGGCTTCTTTGGGCGAGCGGAGGTTCTTGTGATACCAGAACCCCGGCAGATAGAACAGGCAGTCATCATGTGCGGCGTCGCTCAGAACGTATGTGCAGCCGACATTGTAATACGCCGTTTCCTTTGCTGTGACGGTGATTTTCAGCGTTATCAAGTCGCCTTGCGCCGACGCTTCCTGCTGCAGAGTGACAGGCAAGCCCTTAGTGCCGCTTCCTGTCCACTCCACTGCGTTGCCAGACGCATCCCTCTGCACGGGGGAAAGCCGGAAGACTTCCGTGCGATTGCCCGGCTTTTTCAACAACAACTCCATCGAAAGTCCGGCAAGGCCCTGCGCTCCCGCCGCCGTGAACATCCCGCACCATGCCATTATGGAAACGGACACCTTTGCTGTTTTCATCGCTTTTCAAATGTTGATTTCCGTGTTAAAGCCCCGCATGTCTCCGCAAACGGCGGCGACACCGCAGCAAGGCAAAGTTAAGAAATAAAACGTACAGCGAAAAGCGCGCGATCAGGGACACTCTGTTTCCACTGTGATTGGCTATCCGTAAATCCTAACGGATTCAACCCATTCCGCAAAACTTTCGGAACCGCGCCTTTAAGGCTTGCAATTGAGAAACAACGCCTGTCTTCGTATGCAATCGGAC
>CAZLLM010000199.1:0-3815 GCA_964560405.1 uncultured Prevotella sp. | reverse complement strand
GGCCTTTCACCGGCGCGGCCTCCTTTTTTGCGCGGTATGTTTCGGTATGAAAGCCAAAACCCTTATATTTGCCGGTAATGCGTGCGAGGCGGCGCGGAGGACGGTAACAAACAGCAAATCCAATACTATCAAATTATGTGGTTATATGATTCATCAGTCGGAAGAAAGGTAGTGATGTCGGTAACGGGCGTCGCTCTTGTCCTCTTCCTCACTTTCCATGCGTCGATGAACGTGGTGGCTCTCTTTTCGGGCGACGCGTACAACGCCGTGTGCGGATTCCTTGGCGCGAACTGGTACGCCGTGGCCGGGACGCTGGCTCTGGCCTTCCTCGTGTGCGTGCATTTCGCCTACGCTATCCTGCTGACGCTGCAGAACCGCCGCGCCCGCGGCGCAAGCAGGTACGCCGTTACGGAAAGGCCAGAGAAGGTGGAGTGGGCCTCGCAGAATATGTTCGTCTTGGGGCTGATAGTCGTTCTCGGCCTTTTGCTGCACCTCTGGAACTTCTGGGCTAAGATGATGCTCGCCGAACTGGCCGGGGCGGAAGACGCTCTCACGCACGACCCGTCAGACGGCTACACCCTTATAGCCGGGACGTTCGGGAATCCGTTTTACGCCGCCGTCTACTTAGTGTGGCTCGCCGCGCTGTGGTTCCACCTCACCCACGGCTTCTGGAGCGCGATGCAGACGCTCGGCTGGAACGGCAAAGTATGGTTCTGCCGCTGGAAGGCGATAGGCAGCGTGTATGTCACTATAGTAATCCTCGCTTTCGCGGCGGTGGTGCTGAAATTCGCCCTGTGCGCCGGGGCTTGCTGAACATGAGAACAATATACACACTTAACAGACAGGATACGGAACGCGAAACTCTCTTACAAAACAGGAAAACGACATGGCAACGATAAATTCAAAGATACCCGAAGGGCCCATCTCGCAGAAGTGGACAAACTTCAAGGCTCACCAGCTTCTTGTGAACCCCGCCAACAAGCGCAAATTAGATGTGATTGTGGTAGGGACGGGGCTGGCAGGGGCTTCGGCCGCCGCCTCGCTCGGCGAAATGGGCTTCCACGTGCTGAACTTCTGCATACAGGACTCGCCGCGCCGCGCGCACTCCATAGCGGCGCAGGGCGGCATAAACGCCGCGAAGAACTACCAGAACGACGGCGACTCGGTATACCGCCTGTTTTACGACACGGTGAAAGGAGGCGACTACCGCGCCCGCGAAGCCAACGTCTACCGGCTCGCGGAAGTGAGCGCCAGCATAATCGACCAGTGCGTGGCGCAAGGCGTGCCTTTCGCGAGGGAATACGGCGGGCTCCTCGCCAACCGCTCTTTCGGAGGCGTGCAGGTGAGCCGCACTTTCTACGCGAAAGGGCAGACGGGGCAGCAGCTTCTGCTCGGCGCCTACTCCGCGCTTATGCGGCAGGTGAACGAAAAGACCGTCGAGCTGTTCACCCGCTACGAGATGCAGGACATCGTAATCGTGGACGGCAGGGCGCGCGGCGTGATAGTGAAGAACATCGTCACGGGAAAGCTGGAGCGCTACGCGGCTCATGCCGTTGTCCTCGCGACGGGCGGATACGGCAACACTTACTTCCTTTCCACTAACGCGATGGGCTGCAACTGCACGGCGGCTATAGCGGCCTACCGCAAAGGCGCGTACTTCGCAAACCCGGCTTTCGTGCAAATCCACCCCACATGCATCCCCGTGCACGGCGACAAGCAGTCGAAGCTGACGCTCATGTCGGAATCGCTGCGCAACGACGGAAGAATATGGGTGCCGAAAAAATTAGAGGACGCGAAGAAGCTGCAGAAAGGCGAAATAAAGGGGAGGGACATCCCGGAGGAAGACCGCGACTACTACCTCGAGCGCCGTTATCCGGCCTTCGGGAATCTCGTCCCGCGCGACGTGGCCTCCCGCGCCGCCAAAGAGCGCTGCGACAAAGGCTACGGCGTGAACAATACGGGGCTTGCGGTGTTCCTCGACTTCTCGGAAGCGATACAGCGTCTCGGGCGCGATGTCGTCGAGCAGCGTTACGGCAACCTCTTCGATATGTACGAAGAGATAACGGACGAGAACCCGTACGAAAACCCGATGATGATATATCCCGCCATTCACTACACGATGGGCGGGCTCTGGGTGGACTACGAACTTCAGACCAACATCCCCGGCCTGTTCGCCATAGGAGAATGCAACTTCTCCGACCACGGCGCGAACCGGCTGGGAGCTTCCGCGCTTATGCAAGGGCTGGCCGACGGCTACTTCGTGCTCCCGTACACAATACAGAACTATCTTGCCGACCAGATCACCGTCCCGCGCTTCAAGGCCGACAGCAAGGAATTCTTTGAGGCGGAAAAGGCCGTGCAAGGCAAGATAGACAGGATAATGAGCGTGAACGGAACGGAATCCGTAGACTCCATCCACAAGAAGCTCGGACACGTGATGTGGGAATACGTGGGAATGGCGCGCACGAAGGAAAGCCTCGAAACCGCTCTCGCCAAATTAAAGGAAATACGACGGGAGTTCGACACCTGCCTCCGCGTGCCGGGCTCGAAAGACGGCATTAACATCGAGCTTGACAAGGCGATACGCCTCAACGACTTCATCACAATGGGGCAGCTCATAGCGTACGATGCGCTCAACAGGAACGAAAGCTGCGGCGGGCACTTCCGCGAAGAATACCAGACGGAGGACGGCGAAGCCAAGCGCGACGACCAGAACTGCTTCTACGTTTCATGCTGGGAGTACCAGGGCTCCGACGAGAAGCCGCCGGTAATGTACAAAGAGCCGCTCAAATACGAGGCTATAGAAGTCAAGACCCGCAACTACAAGAACTGACAACAGCGCAAAACCAAAGAGGATACGACAATGGCTAATACTATAAGTTTCACACTCAGATACTGGAAACAGAACGGCCCGCGGGAAAAGGGGCACTTCGAAACCCGCGAAATGAAAGACATACCCGCCGACACCTCGTTTCTCGAAATGCTCGACATACTCAACGAGGAGCTGATCGAAGAAGGCAAGGAGCCTTTCGTGTTCGACCACGACTGCCGCGAAGGCATCTGCGGAATGTGCTCGCTCTACATCAACGGAACGCCGCACGGAAAGACCGAAACGGGCGCGACCACCTGCCAGCTTTACATGCGGCGCTTCAAGGACGGCGACACAATCACCGTAGAGCCGTGGCGCTCGGCAGCGTTCCCCGTGATAAAGGACTGCATGGTAGACCGCTCGGCTTTCGACAAGATACAGCAGGCGGGAGGCTACATCAGCGTCCGCACCGGAGGGCCGCGCGACGCGAACTCAGTGCTTATACCCAAACAGGATGCCGACGAGGCCATGGACTGCGCCACGTGCATCGGATGCGGCGCGTGCGTGGCCGCCTGCAAGAACGGCTCGGCCATGCTCTTCGTGTCGTCAAGAGTGAGCCAGTTCGCGCTTCTGCCGCAAGGCCGCCCCGAAGCGGCCAGGCGCGTCAAGGCGATGATTGCCAGAATGGACGAATTAGGCTTCGGAAACTGCACCAACACGCGCGCCTGCGAAGCCGTCTGCCCCAAGAACGAGACCGTCGCCAACATAGCGCGCCTCAACAGAGAGTACATCAAGGCCAAACTGTCCGACTGACAAGACGGACAGGCTGCGCCGCCGGACACGCCGCGCCTTCACGGTGCGGCGTGTCCTCTTACGGAAGCCCGCCCTGAAAACGGGGAGGCTTCCCCGCCGTCAGGCAGGCGCGTGAGAAGAGCCGCCTCCCCGCACAGGGACGTGAGGAATCATGCCGGACACGTTTCGGAAAAAAGAACGGACACCCCTCATC
>CAZLLM010000198.1:0-3820 GCA_964560405.1 uncultured Prevotella sp. | reverse complement strand
TTCACTTCAAACTTCGGAATTGCAGTACGAGGATTGCTCAAACGCGGCGCACTTGTGCAAAAAGCTATTGCAAAGGTTGGCGGTGTCTTGCAAAATGAGTAGTTTTGCAGACCGAAACCACAAAAACAGAACTTGATAACCCTCAAATAACACTTTATGAGCTTAAAGATAGTAGTGCTTGCCAAGCAAGTTCCCGACACGCACAACGTGGGCAAGGACGCAATGACCCCGGAAGGCACGGTGAATCGTGCCGCGTTACCGGCAATCTTCAATCCGGAAGACTTGAATGCGCTTGAACAAGCCCTACGCCTGAAAGACCGCAACCCCGGCTCAATGGTAACAATCATAACAATGGGGCCGCCACGCGCCACGGAAATCATACGCGAAGGACTTTACCGCGGAGCCGACAGCGGCATATTGCTCACAGACCGCGCTTTCGCCGGAGCCGACACGCTCGCGACATCTTATGCCCTGTCGATGGCTATCCGCAAGCTCGGCGAATACGATTTGGTTATTTGCGGCCGACAAGCCATAGACGGCGACACGGCGCAGGTAGGTCCGCAAGTAGCGGAGAAACTCGGCCTTGACCAGATTACATACGTAAACAACATAAACGAATGCAAGGACGGCGAAATTATCGTAACGCGCCACATTGACGGTGGCGCAGAAACGGTGAAAGCCCTCCTGCCTATAATGCTCACGGTAAACGGCGATGCCGCGCCCTGCCGTCCGCGCAATGCCAAGCTCGTAATGAAATACAAGCGTGCCATGTCGCCGATAGAACGCCCGGCAGACGGCAATGTCCCGTACGCGGAAGAATATGTAAGACGCCCATATCTCAACATCGCACAATGGTCTGTGGCTGATGTAGACGGCGACCTGCGGCAGTGCGGACTCGCCGGCTCCCCTACAAAAGTGAAGGCCGTTCAGAACATCGTGTTCAAAACAAAAGAGAGCCGCATACTGACAGGCTCGGACAATGATATAGACGAGCTTATGAAAGAATTGCTCGCTAACCATACCATCGGATAAAGAAACCCTAAAATGAATAACGTTTTTGTATACTGCGAGACAGAAAAAGCAACCGTCGAAGACGTAAGCCTTGAACTCCTGACAAAGGGGCGCAAGCTCGCCAATCAGCTGAGCGTCCAGCTGGAAGCAGTCTGCGCAGGCACGGGCATCAAGGGAAAGGTGGAAGACCAAATACTGCCTTACGGAACGGATATCTTGCACGTTTTTGACGACGAAAGGCTTTACCCCTACACTTCCCGGTCGCACACCTCTATCATGGTAAAGCTTTTCCAGCGGGAAAAACCGCAAATCTGCCTTATGGGAGCTACGGTTATAGGAAGAGACTTAGGACCACGTGTTTCCTCATGTTGCAAAAGCGGTCTCACAGCCGACTGCACCGCCCTCGAAATAGGCGACTACGAAGACAAGAAGACGGGAAAGACTTATAAGAATCTCCTTTACCAGATACGCCCTGCTTTCGGTGGAAACATAGTGGCGACTATCGTTAACCCGGAACATCGCCCCCAAATGGCTACCGTACGCAGCGGTGTCATGAAGTCGGAAAAACTGAATGACAACTACAAAGGTCGCGTTGTGTATGAAAATGTAAACGATTTCGTGTCCGATAGCGATTTTGCAGTGAAAGTTATTGAGAGGCACGTGGAAAAAGCAAAGAACAACCTTAAAGGCGCATCTATAATCGTTTCGGGAGGTTACGGAGTAGGCAGCTCAGAAGGCTTCTTCCTGCTCCGTGAATTTGCAGATGAAATTCACGCGGAAATAGGGGCGAGCCGAGCCGCGGTAGACGCTGGCTTCTGCCCGCCAGATTTGCAAGTAGGCCAGACAGGGGTTACTGTGCGTCCGAAAGTCTACATCGCCTGCGGCATTTCCGGCGCGATACAGCACGTGGCAGGAATGAAAGAAAGCGGGATAATAATCTCTGTAAATATTGACCCTGCCGCCCCGATTAATTCAATAGCCGACTATGTTATAATAGGAACGGTAGAGGACGTTATTCCTAAAATGATGAAATACTACAAGGAAAACTGTAAATAACCGCAATTTAACGAGCAATCCAGCCCTTATCAAAAAGCGTACAAAGCAATGGCAAACTTCTATTCTGATAATCCGGTATTGCATTTCCATTTGACCAACGGCCTCATGAAACGTATCGTGGAATTGCGTGAAGGCGATTTTTCCGACCGCGAGACTTACGATTACGCACCTGCTGATTACGTTGACGCAGTCGACAATTACGACCGTGTGCTTTCCATTGTCGGCGACATCACGGCTAACATCATAGCCCCTAACGCAGAGGGTGTTGATATAGAAGGTCCGCACCACAAGGACGGACGTGTGGAATATGCCTTTGGCACAAAGGAAAATCTCGCGGCCATGATTGCCGCAGGCATGAACGGCATGACAATGCCTCGCCGGTATAACGGTCTGAATTTCCCCATAACTCCTTACACCATGTGCGCAGAAATCGTCGCCGCTGGAGATGCCGGTTTCGGTAACATATGGAGTCTGCAAGACTGCATCGAGACACTTTACGAGTTTGGCGACGAAGACCAACGCAGGCGTTTCATTCCCCGCGTATGCAAAGGTGAAACCATGTCAATGGACTTGACGGAACCCGATGCCGGGAGCGACCTGCAAAGCGTCATGCTACGTGCCTCATATTCCGAAAAAGAAGGTTGCTGGTTACTCAACGGCGTGAAGCGGTTCATAACAAACGGCGATGCCGACATACATCTCGTGCTCGCCCGCTCAGAAGAAGGGACGCGCGATGGACGAGGTCTCTCCATGTTCATATACGACAAGCGCCAAGGCGGGGTGAATGTGCGCCGCATAGAAAACAAACTCGGAATACACGGCTCGCCCACGTGCGAACTTACGTATAAGAACGCACACGCGGAACTCTGCGGAGAACGGCGTTTGGGATTGATAAAGTATGTCATGGCTCTCATGAACGGCGCGCGTCTCGGTATCGCGGCGCAAAGCGTCGGCCTGAGTCAGGCGGCGTACAACGAAGCCCTCGTCTACGCCGCCGACCGTCGGCAGTTTGGCAAAGCCATAATCAATATGCCACCAGTGTACGATATGCTCGCTACTATAAAAGCGAAGCTTGATGCAGGTCGTGCCCTCCTCTACGAAACGGCGCGTTATGTAGACATATATAAAGGCCTTGACGACATCGCACGTTCCCGCAAACTTACTCCCGAAGAACGCAAGGAACAGAAAACATACGCCCGCCTTGCCGATTGCTTCACGCCTCTTGCCAAGGGAATGAACTCCGAATACGCCAATCAGAACGCCTACGACTGCATACAAGTTCACGGAGGCTCCGGCTTCATGCTTGAGTACCCTTGCCAGAGAATTTACCGCGACGCCCGCATCACGAGCATTTATGAGGGCACAACGCAGTTGCAAACCGTTGCAGCTATAAGATATGTAACTAACGGCTTTTACCTCAACATTATCCGGGAGTTTGAAACCCTTGACACTGGCGGAAAATACGCCGCGATGAAAGCACGCATACACGGCATGGCCGACGCTTTTGAGACCGCCGTGGCAAAAACACGCGAACAGGACAGCCAGGAATTCCTTGACATAGTGTCGCGCCGGTTGATGGAGATGGCGGCAGACGTGATTATGTCTCAGCTCCTGCTGCGTGATACATGTCAGGCTCCTAAGCTGTTTGAAAAAAGTTTCAATGTGTACGTGGCCTATGCAGAAGCTGAAATAGCTAAACACGCCGCTTACATCGCTGGCCTGACGCCCGACTGTATTGCCAATTACAGGCAAA
>CAZLLM010000197.1:0-3834 GCA_964560405.1 uncultured Prevotella sp. | reverse complement strand
GGGCGGGACGAAGCTTCCCGCCCTCTTTTTGCGGACAATAGTTTTTCTGTAATACGCGGGACGTATTTCAAATCACGCCGTACTTGTTTCGTGATGCTGCGGGAACGTTTCCGGCAGGAAAGATCCCGCGCCGGCATCCTGGAAGACGGGATGGAGCAAGGGGAACGTTTTTGCCGCTGTCTGCCGTCCGGCAATTATTTTATTCGTAAATTCGCGACATGTCAAGGCCGGCGCGGGACATCGGGGAGAAGCCCGTGTGCAAGCGGGCGGTCTTCGCAGGGGAAATTTAACAACAAGCATAACCATACAGCCATGAAAAAGTACAATTTCAACCCCGGACCGTCTATATTGCCGGCCGAAGTGATTAAGGCGACGGCCGCCGCCTGCCTCGAATTCGACGGCAGCGGCCTTTCGCTAATGGAAATAAGCCACCGCAGCAAGGATTTCCAGCAGGTGATGGACGGCGCGGAGGCTCTTATGAAAGAACTGCTTGACATTCCCGAAGGATACAAGGTGCTGTTCCTCGGCGGCGGGGCGAGCCTGGAGTTCTGCATGATACCTTTCAACTTCCTTGAGAGGAAAGCCGCTTACCTTAACACGGGGACATGGGCGAAAAAAGCCATGAAGGAGGCAAGGCTCTTCGGCGAGGTGGTGGAAGTGGCTTCTTCGGCGGCCGCCAACTACACATACATACCCAAAGGCTACACCGTGCCGGCCGATGCCGACTATTTCCACATAACGACAAACAACACCATTTTCGGCACAGAGATACGCAAGGAGCTTGACAGCCCCGTGCAGATGATCGCCGATATGTCGAGCGACATACTTTCCCGCCCAGTGGACGTGTCGAAATACGCCGCGATTTACGGGGGGGCGCAGAAGAACCTCTCTATGGCCGGCGTGACTTTTGTTATAATAAAGGAAGACGCGCTGGGCAAGGTGAGCCGCGCCATACCTACGATGCTCGACTACCGCACTCACGTGGAAAAAGGGTCGATGTTCAACACTCCGCCTGTCGTGCCCGTATACGCCGCTTTCCAAACAATGAAGTGGATAAAGGAGCAAGGCGGTGTCAAGGCGATGAACGCGCTCGCGGAAGAACGCGCGGCTTTGCTCTACGGCGAAATAGACCGCAACAAGCTTTTCCGCGGCACTGCGGCGGAGGAAGACCGCTCGCTTATGAACATTTGCTTCGTCATGAACGACGAGTATAAGGAACTGGAGCCCGAATTCCAGAAATTCGCCGCCGAAAGAGGGATGGTGGGAATAAAAGGCCACCGCTCTGTAGGGGGCTTCCGCGCTTCCTGCTATAACGCAATGAGCATCGAGGGCGTAAACGCCTTGGTTGAAACGATGAAAGCGTTTGAAGACGCGCACTGACAGAAGGGGATATACACAGGCGCAGCGGGCGTGAATTCCGCCCGCCGCTTAAAACATAACGAAAATGAAAGTGCTGATTGCAACCGAGAAGCCTTTCGCGGCGGCCGCCGTAGAAGGCATTCGCAAAGAAACGGAAAGCGCAGGCTACGAACTCGCGCTTCTTGAAAAATACGCAGGGAAACAGCAGCTTCTCGAAGCCGTCGCCGATGCGGATGCCCTTATCGTAAGGAGCGACAAGATAGACAATGACGTTTTCGAAGCCGCCAAGAAATTGAAAATCGTAGTCCGGGCAGGCGCCGGCTACGACAACATAGACCTTTCCGCAGCCACCGCGCACGGAGTCGTAGTAATGAACACGCCCGGCCAGAACTCCAACGCCGTCGCCGAACTCGTCTTCGGCCTGTTGGTTTACGCAGCGCGCAACTTTTTCAACGGCAAGACCGGCGTCGAACTCAAAGGCAAAAAATTAGGCATTTTGGCCTTCGGCAACGTAGGCCGCAACGTCGCCCGCATAGCGAAAGGATTCGGCATGGACGTTTATTCTTACGATGCCTACTGCCCGGCAAGTGTGATAGAAAGCGCCGGGGCGAAAGCCGTTTCTTCGGCGAAAGAGCTCTTCGAAAGCTGCGACATAGTAAGCCTCCACATCCCCGCCACTCCGGAAACCAGGCGAAGCATCAATTACGATTTGGCGGGCAGGCTGCGCAAAGGCGGCATAATCGTAAATACCGCACGCAAGGAGGTGATAGACGAAGACGGACTTATAAGACTGCTTTCCGAGCGTGAGGACCTCCGCTACATTTCCGACATCGCGCCAGACAAGGCTGCGGAATTCGCCGAAAAGTTTCCCGGCCGTTACTTCGCCACGCCCAAGAAGATGGGCGCGCAAACCGCGGAAGCCAACATCAATGCGGGTATCGCGGCGGCTTGTCAGATAGCAGGTTTCCTGCGGGACGGCGTGACAAAATTTCAAGTAAATAAATAAAACGTCTCGCCGGCCGTATTATAATAAAAACCGCATAACATCAATGGCAGCCGTAAAACCTTTCCGCGGTGTGCGTCCTCCGCGGAACCTTGTTGAGAAAGTGGGGTGCCGCCCCTACGACGTGCTCTCCTCCGAAGAGGCGCGTGCCGAAGCGGGCGGCAACGAAATGTCGCTCTACCACATAATAAAGCCGGAGATTAACTTCCCCGAAGGCACGAGCGAATACGACCCTCGCGTGTACGAAAGCGCAAAAGAGCAATTCGCGAAATTCCAGCGCGAAGGCTGGCTTGTGCAGGACGAAAGCGAAAACTATTACCTTTACTCCCAGACAATGAACGGGAAGACGCAGTACGGGATAGTGGTGTGCGCCGCCGTTGACGACTATCTGAACGGAGTGATAAAGAAGCACGAGCTGACGCGCCGCGACAAAGAGGAAGACCGCATGAAGCATGTGCGCGTTACCAGCGCGAACATGGAGCCGGTGTTTCTCGCCTATCCCGACAGCGGAACGCTTGACGCAGTCATCGCCAAGTACGCGTCGCTGGAACCCGAGTACGGCTTCACCGCCCCGATTGACGGCTTCGCGCACAAATTCTGGGTGATTTCAGACGAAGAAGACAAGAAGACCGTAACCGCGGGCTTTGCTGCGATCCCCTCGCTGTACATCGCCGACGGGCATCACCGCAGCGCGGCGGCGGCGTTAGTGGGAGCGGAAAAAGCAAGGCAAGACCCAAGCCGCACGGGAAAGGAAGAGTACAACTTCTTCATGGCTGTATGCTTCCCCGCGAGCCAGCTTACAATACTCGACTACAACCGCGTGGTGCGTGACCTGAACGGGCAGACCGCAAAACAGTTCCTCAACGCGCTTGCATCCGATTTCGTCATTGCCGAAAAAGGAACAGAGCCATACCGCCCTTCACATCTGCACGAATTTTCCGTTTATATAGAAAGAAAATGGTACGCGCTTGAAGCCAAAGACGGCACATACGACAAGGAAGACCCCATCGGCGTACTTGATGTAGACATCTCCTCGCGGCTTATCCTCGACAAAATTCTGGGGATTAAGGATCTCCGCTCGTCCGGCCGGATTGATTTCGTGGGAGGCCTTAGAGGATTGGACGAACTGCGGCGGCGTGTCGACTCGGGCGAGATGAAAATGGCGCTCGCGCTTTACCCCGTAACGATGGGGCAGATAATGAGCATAGCCGACGCGGGCAAGATCATGCCGCCTAAGGCCACGTGGTTCGAGCCTAAGCTGCGCAGCGGACTGGTGGTGCACAAACTGGACTGAAGCTCATCGGACACTCGGGCTTGCCCCAATGTCTCGAACCGTCTTCCGCCATCTGCATGGAAGCGTGTTTGGTGTGTCTTTCCGCACGGTTTTTCGCGGCCGGCTTGTGGCGGGGAATTTCTTGCTATGTTCATAATATTCAGCAGATTATTTTGAACCTTATATCGAACTCACGTTA
>CAZLLM010000196.1:0-3845 GCA_964560405.1 uncultured Prevotella sp. | reverse complement strand
AAATTATTTCCTCGCATTTTGATCACGCCCGGCATATTTTCGCCCCCTTTGCGCGCTGTGCGCCGCCAGGGGGCGGACACGCCCCCGAGCCGGCGAGCGGCTGCACGCCGCTTGCGCCTGCGGATCGCATAAAATTATTAACTTTGCAACCGTTTGCCGAACCGCCCTGCGCGGAAGGAACGCCCGGCTGCGGGCGGATGTCAGGACGCGGCAGGCGCAACCGCCGACAGGATGAAGAACATTCGCAACTTTTGCATAATCGCCCATATAGACCACGGGAAATCAACGCTGGCCGACCGGCTTCTCGAGCGCACGGGGACGGCGGAAGTTACAGAGGGGCAGATGCTTGACGACATGGAGCTGGAGCGCGAGCGCGGAATCACGATTAAGAGCCATGCGATACAGATGGAATACGCCCTCGGCGGCGAGAAGTACATCCTCAACCTGATAGACACGCCGGGGCACGCCGACTTCTCCTACGAGGTTAGCCGCTCCATAGACGCGTGCGAAGGTGCGCTGCTCCTTGTCGACGCTACGCAGGGCGTGCAGGCGCAGACAATCTCGAACCTTTACATGGCGATAGACCACGACCTGGCCATCATCCCTGTAATCAACAAATGCGACATGCCCAACGCCATGCCTGACGAGGCGGAGGACGAGATAACGGAGCTGCTCGGCTGCAGGCCGGAGGAGATCATACGCGCGTCGGCAAGGACAGGCATGGGCGTGGACGAGATCCTAAAAGCAATCGTCGGGAGAATCCCGGCTCCGCGAGGCGATGAGAACGCGCCGCTGCAAGCGATGATTTTCGACTCTGTGTTCAACAGCTTCCGCGGGATAATCGCCTACTTCAAGATAGCCAACGGCTCGATAAGCCAGGGCGACCACGTTGTGTTCGTGAACGCGGGGAAAGACTACCGCGCCGATGAAGTGGGAGTGCTGAAAATGCAGCTGTCGCCGCGCAAGACGCTGCACTGCGGCGACGTAGGCTACATAGTGAGCGGCATAAAGACCGCCACGGAGGTGAAAGTGGGCGACACGATAACGCAGTTCGACCGTCCTTGCGACAAAGCGATCGAGGGGTTCGAGAAAGTGAAGCCGATGGTGTTCGCCGGAGTGTACCCGATAGAGCCGGAAGATTTCGAGAACCTCCGCTCCTCGCTCGAAAAGCTGCAGCTCAACGACGCCTCGCTCTCTTTCACGCCGGAAAGCTCCGCGGCGCTCGGCTTCGGCTTCCGATGCGGCTTCTTGGGGCTGCTTCACATGGAAATAGTGCAGGAACGCCTTGACAGGGAGTTCGGCATGAACGTAATAACCACCGTGCCAAACGTTTCCTACCTTGTGTACGACAAACGCGGCGGCAGGCGCGAAGTCCACAACCCCGCGAGCATGCCCGACGCGGCGGCGATAGACCACGTGGAAGAGCCGTACATCCGCGCGACGGTCATTTCCGATGCCGCGTATATCGGCTCCATCATGACGCTCTGCCTTTCCAAGCGCGGCGAACTGGCGGGGCAGAACTTCATCGCGGGAAACCGCGTGGAAATCAACTTCGACCTGCCGCTCGGCGAGATTGTAATCGACTTTTACGACAAGCTGAAGAGCATATCCAAAGGGTACGCCTCGTTCGACTACCGCCCGACGGGCTTCCGCACGTCAAAGCTCGTGAAGCTGGACATCCTCCTCAACGGGCAGCCGGTAGACGCCCTTTCCACCCTGACGCACATCGACAACGCCGCGAGCTTAGGGCGGCGCATCTGCGAGAAGCTGAAAGAACTGCTCCCCCGGCAGCAGTTCGACATCGCAATCCAAGCCGCTGTCGGAGCGAAAATCATCGCCCGCGAAACAGTGAAGCAAGTCCGCAAAGACGTTACCGCGAAATGCTACGGCGGCGACGTCTCGCGCAAGCGCAAGCTGCTGGAAAAGCAGAAACGCGGCAAGAAAAGGATGAAACAAATAGGCAACGTGCAGGTTCCACAGAAGGCTTTCCTCGCAGTGCTGAAACTCGACTGACAAGGATTGAGCCGCGGCAGGACCTGCCGGAAACCATAGGACAGCAAACAATGTACAGGACAAAGACATGCGGGGAGCTTCGCCTCGCCGACGCGGGAACGGCAGTGACACTGGCCGGCTGGGTGCAGAGAATCCGCAAGATGGGCGCGCTCACCTTTATCGACCTGCGCGACCGGTACGGCATAACGCAGCTTGTGTTCAGCCAGGAAGAAAACGAGCCCCTTTTCAACAAAGCGAACTCCTTAGGCAGAGAGTACGTCATACAGGCCGCAGGCACTGTGAACGAAAGGTTCTCCAAAAACGCAGGCCTGCCTACCGGCGACATCGAGATAGCCGTTTCCGGGCTGGAAGTGCTGAACCCGTCGGCAGTGCCGCCTTTCACCATTGAAGACGACACTGACGGCGGCGACGACCTGCGCATGAAATTCCGCTACCTCGACCTGCGGCGCAACGCGGTGCGGGAAAATCTGGAACTGCGCCACAGGACGTGCATGGCGATACGGCGCTTTCTCGACAGCAAAGGATTCCTCGAAATAGAGACCCCGGCTCTCGTGAACTCCACGCCCGAAGGCGCGCGCGACTTCGTCGTCCCCTCGCGCATGAACCCCGGACAGTTCTACGCGCTTCCGCAAAGCCCGCAGACGCTCAAGCAGCTGCTCATGGTCGCGGGCGTGGACAGGTATTTCCAGATTGTGAAATGCTTCCGCGACGAAGACCTGCGCGCCGACCGCCAGCCGGAGTTCACCCAGATTGACTGCGAAATGAGCTTCGTTATGCAGGACGACATCCTCGCCCTCTTTGAGGAAATGGCGAAATACCTCTTCCGCGCAATCCGCGGCTGCGAAATCACGGAGCCCTTCCCGCGCCTTCCGTGGCAGGAGGCCATGAGGCGGTTCGGAAGCGACAAGCCCGACATGCGCTTCGGAATGGAGATTGTCGAACTGGAAGACATTCTGAAAGGGACGGGCGAATTCCCCGCTTTCAACTCGGCCGCGTACATCGGAGGCCTTCGCGCCGAAGGCTGCGCCGCCTGGACGAGGAAGCAGACCGACCGGCTGGCCGATTTCGTCAGAAGCCCGCAGATAGGCGCAAAAGGGCTTGTCTGCGCCCGAGTGCAAAGCGACGGCAGCGTTAAGAGCACCGTCGACAAGTTCTACGCCCCCGGCACACTCGCCGGGCTGAAAGCCAAGATGAACGCCCGCCCGGGCGACCTCATGCTGATCCTCTGCGGCGATGACGCGATGAAGACCCGCAGGCAGCTGTGCTCGCTCCGGCTGGAGCTGGGAGAGCGGTTAGGGCTGCGCGACAAGAACCGCTTCGCCCTGCTGTGGGTGGTAGACTTCCCCATGTTCGAATGGAGCGAAGAAGAGCGGCGCCTCATGGCGGTGCACCACCCGTTCACGGCACCCAAGCCGGAAGACATACCCCTGCTCGACAGCGCGCCCGAAAAAGCGCGCGCCAACGCTTACGACATGGTCTGCAACGGCGTGGAGCTCGGCGGAGGCTCCATACGAATACACGACAGCGGCCTTCAGGAAAAGGTATTCAACGTGCTCGGCTTCTCCTTGGAGCGCGCCCGCAGGCAGTTCGGCTTCCTCATGAACGCTTTCAAATACGGAGCCCCCCCGCACGGCGGGCTGGCATACGGGCTGGACCGCTGGGTGGCGCTCCTCGCCGGCCTCGACAGCATCCGCGACTGCATAGCCTTCCCGAAAAACAACTCGGGGCGCGACACGATGCTCGACGCGCCATCATTCCTGGAGCAAAGGCAGCTGGACGAACTGCACATCTCAACCGCTGAGGACTGACCGCCGGAGCCCGCGCCCGCCCGC
>CAZLLM010000195.1:0-3850 GCA_964560405.1 uncultured Prevotella sp. | reverse complement strand
AAACGCCTCCCCGCCGCCCCCGCAGACCGCCCGCAACACGCGCCTTGAACCGCCGCGGGAACAGACCTTGAAACGCCGACGGCCTCCCGGCTTGGCGGCGGCCCGCATCCGCGGCATGGGATTGCAAAAGCCTTAACGGCACAGTTCCGCGAAAGAATAATCTATAATGATGCAATTTTTCCATGTGCAAATCTTTGTTTATCCGCATGGGGGCACGGTTCACGCACTCTGCAAATTCGAAGTCTGTATCCCCCTGAATGGACAATTTTCTATCCGTTCTTTCTTATCGTCAAATAAGGTAATGTGTGAAACGTTTTCAGAACGGAGAGAAAACGCTGTCTGCGCCCATAGCCATTGGAGGGCGGGCTTCGGCATGCGACAGCTCAACCGCGCATTCCGCCGTAATAGAAAAACCACCAGTAAGTGTCGCCGTACTGCCGGCGCAATACGTTCTTGCGTACGCCCTTGTCCGTGTATTTCTTGCCTAACTCAATGAAGTCCTTGTAGTTGGTTTCGGTTATCGTGTCGTTGTACGTCACTGCCGGCTTGGTGCGCAGATGCGAGTACAGCACCAACGCCTCGCTGTAATGTTTGGGAAGAGCCAAACCGGGAGACGAGAAATCGTAAAACCGCCTGATTTCGTCTGCGAAGAGGTCTATTTCCTTGCGCATGAGAGCCGTAATGAGCAGATAGTCTTTTATCTGCGGGTGCGATGCAAGCACGTCTGCCCGTGTTGAAACGAGATGCAGGAACCGGTAAGGCGACGATGTGCGTTCAGGGAACGCCCCTATGTATCTGTAAAGGTTGTCGGGATGGAAAATCATGTAGGCACTGTCGGCGCGGGGGAAAAGCAGCCCGCACCTGTCGGACACTACGGGATATTCGAACATCTTTTCGCCGAGAAGCCCCTGCCTTGACAGCGCGTAAGCGCGGAGGCGGGTCATGCGCCCGCTTGCCGTGAGGGATTTCCCGCCGGTGCCGGCGGCCTCCGCGTATTTCCCCTCATTCAAAAGGCGCTGCATCTTCAGCTCGAAGTGCATTTCGTCATTGCTGTTGCCGCATAGCCCCAGCGCGACCATTATTGCCGAAAGCGTCAAGGCGTTGCAGATGAAGACCGTGCCCGGCTCGTGCCCCCCGCGCCTGCCAGCCTTTGCATTGCCCGGCCTGACGCAGAGAATCACGGACAGCAGCGACAGCAGCAGGTAGGCTGCCAGCTTTGCGGCGGAGTACTCTACGATAAGGTCGGTCAGCACGCCGAGAAACACTGCTGACGGAATGAAAGTGAGCGAATACAGCTTTGCGGGAAGCCTTGAAGCGGACGCGACGGCGGCGTGGATTATGAAAACAAGCGCGAGGACTATGAGCGAGCCTATCAGCCTGTTGTACGCGGTAGACCCTTTCGACAAGACGTGCTGCATATACGCGAGCAAGTCGGGCTGCAATATATAAATGTAGCAGAAAGAAAACGCCATGAAACACAGCGCGAGCACGACGCGCAGCGCGCCGCCTGCGCTCTGTGGCTTGTTATGGCCGTAGTTCCCTGACATCCCAGCAGTTCTCCGTTAGGTATTCGTTTGCCTGTTCCCGCGCCGTCAGTCGCACAGCCTGAGCGCCGCCGCCGACCGCGCAGGCACATACAGCTTTATCCACCCTTTATTGAAAGGCTTCAGCAGGCTGTCGGGCGCGGTGAAATGCTCCACGCTGTCGTCCGCCAGCCCGAAGCCGCCGAACGCGGGAGCGTCGGTGTTGAGGACAACCCGGTATTTCCCTTCCGGCACTTGCAGGCCGTAATCCGCGAAGCTGTTCGCGGGGCTGAAGTTGAATACGAAGAGCAGCTTCCCGCGCATATACGCAAGCATCTGGTCGCCGTCGTCGTGCCATATTTCAACTACGGGCGTTTTCTGGAACTTCTTCTCGCTTTTTATCACCGAGATCATTTCCTTGTCGAAGTCTTTGAGGAAGCTGTAGCACAGGCTGCCGTCGTCAGCCAGATGCCATTGCCTGCGGGCGTACTTGTAGCTCCACCCGTTGCCCTCGCGCGGGAAGTCAATCCATTCCGGGTGGCCGAATTCGTTGCCCATGAAATTAAGGTAGCCGCCGTTCGTCGTGGAGAGCGTGAGCAGGCGTATCATCTTGTGCAAGGCTATGCCGCGGTCAACGGAAGCGTTGCGGCTGTCGCGGCGGAAATGCCAGTACATGTCGGAGTCAATGAGGCGGAAGATAATCGTCTTGTCCCCCACCAAGGCCTGGTCGTGGCTCTCGCAGTACGAGACGCATTTCTCGTCCTTGCGACGGTTTGTCAGCTCCCATAGCAGGGAGCTCGGCTTCCATTCCTCGTCCTTCTTTTCCTTGATGACCTTGATCCAATAGTCAGGGATGTTCATCGCCAGGCGGTAGTCGAAGCCGTAGCCGCCTTTCTTCGCGGGGTACGCAAGCCCCGGCATCCCCGACACGTCCTCCGCGATGGTTATCGCGTGCGGGTTCACCTCGTGTATCAGCCGGTTTGCCAGCGTCAGGTAGCACACCGCGTTGTCGTCCTCGTTGCCGTTGTAATAATCGCCGTACCCTCCGAAAGCCTTGCCCAGTCCGTGGTCGTAGTAAAGCATGGAAGTAACGCCGTCGAAGCGGAAGCCGTCGAAGCGGAACTCCGTCAGCCAGTACTTGCAGTTGGAAAGGAGGAAATGCAGCACCTCGTTCTTCCCGTAATCAAAGCAGAGGCTGTCCCACGCCGGATGCACACGGCGGCCTCCCTGACAGAAATACTGGCCGGGGTCGCCGGCTATGTTGCCGAGACCCTCGTTCTCGTTTTTCGCCGCGTGGGAATGGACAAGATCCATTATCACGGCGACGCCATTCGAATGCGCCTCGTCTATGAGCTGCTTCAGCTCGTCGGGAGTGCCGAAACGGCTTGACGGGGCGAAAAAGCTCGACACATGGTAGCCCGCCGACCCGTAATAAGGGTGCTCCTGTATCGCCATCACCTGAATGCAGTTGTACCCCCCCTCAACAACGCGGGGAAGGACATTCCGCCGGAACTCATTGTACGTGCCCACTCTCTCGCAGTCCTGCCCCATGCCTATATGGCACTCGTATATCAGCAGAGGATCCGTCTTGGGGCGGAAACGGGCCGCCTTGAACTTGTACGGACACGGGGGATCCCACACCTGCGCGCTGAATATCTTCGTGCCCTCGTCCTGCACCACGCGCCTGCACCACGCGGGAATGCGCTCGCCGCAGCCCCCGTCCCAGCGCACTTTCATTTTGTAAAGGTCGCCGTGCTTCAGCGCGCCTTCCGGAAGCGCGAGCTCCCACTCGCCGCGCTCTTTCCGCGCAAGCCTCCACGACGGCGTCTCCTTCCAGCCGTTGAAGTCGCCCACCAAGTGAATCTCCGTCGCGTTGGGTGCCCACTCGCGGAACACCCATCCGCCGGGCAAACGGTGCAGGCCGAAATACAAGTGCCCCGTCGCGAAGTCGGAAAGGCTGCCGCCCTGAGCCAGCTCCCTCGCCTTGCTCTCCGCAAGCTCATGCCGTCCGATTATCGCGGCGCTGAACGGCCTCAGCCACCGGTCCCCCGCTATAAGCGGCAGCTGTCCGGGCGTTTTCTTCATGTCCCTTCTGTTTTCAGATGAATGCCTGCAAATATAAGCAATGCGGCCGAAAGAACCGCAGGCCTCCCCAGTTAAAGGAGCGGGAACGGAAGCAGAAGCGGGAAACAGAAGGGGAAGCGGAAGCGGCGCAGGGAAATCCTCCCTCAAGCCGCCGCAGAAAACGGGAAACGCACGCACGAAAAAACAGGATGAAACGGGCGGAAACAGAAAGCGCACGGACGGAAAACACAAAGGGCGCAGGC
>CAZLLM010000194.1:0-3855 GCA_964560405.1 uncultured Prevotella sp. | reverse complement strand
GGCTCTTTTCAGCAAAGCCTGCGCGAGCCGTCGCCGATTACAACGTCTATCACGACAGGCTCTTTGCCGAACTTTTCTTTGTACGCCTTTTTCGTCGTGGAAACGAGGGTTTCGTACAAGTTTTCGCTTACGAGGTTGATGGTACAACCGCCGAAGCCTCCGCCCATTATGCGGGAACCGGCTGCGCCGCAGCTCATTGCCACGTCGTTGAGGAAGTCTAATTCCGGGCAGGACACTTCGTATTCCTTCGACAGCCCGTGGTGTGTCTCGAACATCTTGCGGCCCACTTCTTCGTAGTCGTCCTCTTCAAGAGCCACGCACACTTCCATTACGCGGTATTTCTCGCCTACCACGTACTTGGCGCGCAGCAAATCCTCTTCGCTCACCTCGTTTTTCACGGCCGCGAGCATGTCGTAGTTTGCGTCGCGAAGGGATTTCACGCCGGGAAAGCGTTTTGCCAAAGCCGCGGCTACGTTCTCGCAGCTGTTCCTGCGCTGGTTGTAGGCGGAGCTTGCAAGTTCGTGCTTAACCTGTGAATTGAACAGCACGAGCTTGTAGCCTGCCGGATGGAACGGGAAGTATTTGTACTGCAGCGAGCGGCAGTCGAGGCGTATCAGGCTTCCGGCCTTGCCGAATACGGAAGCGAACTGATCCATTATGCCGCATTTCGTGCCTATGTAGTTGTGTTCGGTGGCCTGGCCCACTTTCGCCAGAGTGAACTTGTCTATCTTGTTTCCGCCGAACAGGTCGTTCAGGGCGAATGCGAACGCGCTTTCCAGCGCGGCCGACGAGGACATGCCGGCTCCGAGCGGAATGTCTCCGGCGAACGCCGTGTTGAAACCCTCGACGGGAACGCCCAACTTCATCATCTCGCGGCACACTCCGTAGACGAAACGGAAATGCGTTGCCGACGGCCCCTGCTCGTCGTCCAGGCTGAACTCCACGTAGTCTTTCAGGTCTATCGAATAAGCGCAGACTTTCCGCGACTTGTTTGGCTTTATCTCCGCGATAATGCCTTGCTCTACGGCTCCGGGGAAAACAAACCCGTCGTTGTAGTCTGTGTGTTCGCCTATCAGGTTAATGCGTCCGGGCGAAGCGTACACGTTTCCTGTCGACCCGTCGAAATGCTTGACGAAACGGCTTCTGACATCTGCTGTTTTAAGTCTCATGTTCTTTGATTTATGTTTGGACTATACATTCTTTTCGCTTGTGCGGCTGCCTATGAGGGCGTAGAACAAAATGTACGCGGCGCATACCAGTACGACCGTGTAGCTTGTCAGGAAACTTCCGGTCGTGTCAGCGATGTAGCCTTGGAACGGGATGAGGATGCCTCCGCCTACAACCATTGTCATGAACACTCCGCTTGCGTATTCGGTGTATTTGCCGAGCTTTTCAACGGCCATATTGAATATTCCGCCCCACATCACGGATGTGCAGAGGCCTCCCAGCACGAAGAAGAATATGCCGACGGGAACGTCCACCAAGTTAAATTCGCCCGTGGAGCCTTCAAACCCGCAGAACGGGACTGTAACGTCTTCGGGAGCGAACATGCCTATGAGGACGAATACCAGAAGCAGCGTGGCGAGGAAAGACACTTGCGCCCGGCTCGACACCTTTCCGCCTATTATTCCTCCGCACAGACGGCCCACGAGCATCAGCAGCCAATAGACAGCGACTATCGTGGCTGCAACGCCCGCGTCCCATGCAAGGCCGGGCGTGGCGGCATCCTTGGCGGAAGTCAGGTACTGAAGAATGTAAGCGGGGATGCCCACCTCTGCGCCCATATAAAGGAATATGGCCAGAACGCCGAGCACGAAGTGGCGGTACTTGAATACGCCCGTCGTGGCGTTCTCTTTCTTGCCACCGGCACTCGCCGGCTCTGGCATGCTTACCAGCGAAAGCACTACGAACACTACGGCAAACACGCCAAGTGCTATGAACAACGCGGGATTGGCCACGCTAATCTGGGTGTCTTTCGTTACGTTGCCGATCAGCGCGCCCACTAGGATAGTGACGAACACCACGGAAAGCGAGTTGCACGCGCCGCCGAACTGGATAAGCTGGTTACCGCGTTTCCCGCCGCCGCCGAGCGTGTTCAGCATAGGATTCACCACCGTGTTAAGCATGCACATGCAGAAGCCCGCGATAAACGCGCCCGTAAGGTAAACCGCAAAGCTCTGTACGTTACTCCAGCCCGACACATATTCGAGGAATACGCCGGCGAAGCCGATGGCGATTGCCAAAAGGGCTGTTTTCTTGTAGCCTATCTTCTTCAGGATAAGCCCCGAGGGGATTCCCATTACCAGGTATGCGATGAAGTTCGCCGCGTTTCCAAGCTGAGCCGCAAAGTTGGACACATGGAACTGGTTCTTAACGATTACTGCCATTGGGTTGCAAAGATTCGTCACAAACGCAATCATTGCAAACAGCAGGAACATCATGATTATGGCGATTGTCCTCCCGCCGCTTTTTGAGTTACTCATAAGTATTGATGTTTAATTGGTTGTTGTTTCCTGTTTCCGCACACCAAAAGCTGCCTCTCACTCCGTCCCGAACCTGTACACCGTCTTCTGTGAATAAACCTCACCCGGCCGCAGCAGCACGGAGGGGAAGTAAGGGCGGTTCGGGCTGTCGGGGAAATGCTGCGCCTCGAAGCACAGCGCGCTGCGGCGAGGGAACGTCGCCCCGTTCTGCCCCCTGTAGCCGTCAGCCCAGTTGTCGGAGTAGAACTGCACGCCCGGTTCCGTCGTGTACACCTCCATCGTGCGCCCGCTGGCGGGCTCCATTATTTTCGCCGCGAAAGCAAGCTCTCCCGGCTCGCGTTTGTTGATTACGAAGCAATGGTCGTAGCCCGCGCCGTTCCTTATCTGCTCGTCGTCAGCGTCTATGCGCGCCCCTACGGCGCACGGCCGACGGAAGTCGAAAGGCGTGCCCTCCACCTTGCATATTTCGCCGGTGGGAATCGAAGTTTCGTCAATCGGAAGGTAATAGTCTGCGTTTATCGTGCATATCACGTTCTCCACCGTCGGCGTGGGGCAGCCGATGCCCGACAGGGAGAAGAATCCGTGGTGCGTCATGTTCACGACAGTCTTCTCGCTGCACCTGCCGCGGTACTCTATCACAAGCTCGTCCGCGTCAGTGAAAGTGAACCTCACTTCCGCCGAAAGCTCCCCCGGAAACCCCTCCTCGCCGCAGGCGGACACGTATCTCAGCGACAGCGTCCGGCTGTCCGCCTGCTCCGCGTCCCACACGCGGGCGTGGAAGCCGCCCGGCCCGCCGTGAAGATGGTTGGGCCCGTTGTTCACGGCCAGCGCGCGCTCCCTGCCGTCCAGGAAGAACCTGCCCCTCGCTATGCGGTTGCCGTAGCGCCCTATCAGCGTGCTCAGGAAAGGCTCCGGGCTGCTGATCACATCGTCGATGTTGTCATGCCCCTGTATGACGTTAGCGGTGTTCCCCTCCCTGTCGGGAACCATCACCGACACTATCGCGCCGCCGTAGTTGGTTATCGACACTTCGTTGCCCGCGCCGTTCCTCAGCGTATAAAGGCGCGTCTCCTTGCCGCCGACAGTCTTGCGGAAGTTCTCGGGCTTCAATCCGCTCAGAACGGGAGCTGGTTCTTCGGCCATAGATGCTCGTGTTTAGGGTGTTAATGTATTATGTCTACAAAGTAAGCCATAATTTTTTATTTGGCAAATTATTTGGCGGAAGTTTTGTGCGCAGCAGGCCGCGCCCCGCCGCGGCGGTAAGACAGCCTCCGCGCCCCGCCGGAACCGTCCCCCCCCGCCTCGCACGTAAAGCGCAACCGACGCAGCCGTGAAGCGTAATGCCGCGGGAAGAAAGCGGAAAAGATGCGTA
>CAZLLM010000193.1:0-3855 GCA_964560405.1 uncultured Prevotella sp. | reverse complement strand
TGCCTGCGGAAATGGCCGGCTGATTCGGTGGTGAGGCAGCTGCATGCCGCGCCGCGTGTGCAGCGCGCTTCTATTTCGGGGTGGCGCATAAGGTAGTCCTTTAGGCTGCGCGCGACGTACTCGCCCTGCGGCACGAGGCGTATTCCCGGCGGCGTGTGCTGCCGTATCTTGTCAATCATGAGGGGGTAATGCGTGCAGCCGAGGATGATTGTGTCGATTTCGGGATCGCGGCTTAAGAGCATGCCGATGTATTTTCTTACGAAGTAGTCGGCTCCGGGCGATGTGTGCTCGTTGTTTTCTATCAGCGGCACCCACAGGGGGCATTCCTGCCCGGTGACTGTTATGCCGGGATACAGCTTTTCGAGTTCGAGGGTGTATGATTGTGAGTTTACTGTCCCGGACGTGGCGAGAAGGCCTATGTGCCGCGTTGCGGTGAGTCCTCCGATGGCTTCAACCGTCGGGCGTATCACGCCGAGCACCTTTCGTGTGCCGTCAAGGCGCGGCAGCTCGTTTTGCTGGATTGTGCGCAGGGCTTTGGCTGACGCCGTGTTGCAGGCGATTATCACGAGGCGGCAGCCGTATGAGAAAAGCAGCCTTACGGCTTGAAGAGTGAATTGGCATACAATCTCGAACGAGCGCGACCCGTACGGCGCGCGAGCGTTGTCGCCGAGAAAGAGGTAGTCGTACTGGGGCAGGGCTTCGCGTATGCACCGCAGGATGGTGAGCCCCCCGTATCCGGAGTCGAATACGCCTATCGGTCCTCCCTGTCGCGCGGCTTCCGGCATCCTGCTCATTCCTTTATGGCGAGGAGTTTCTGCCTTACGGCCTCTGTGATGTCCTCGCCTATCGTGGGGTCGATGAACGGGAAAGCGTGAGCGTCGGTGTTCATGACGAACTCGCAGCCTTTTTCCTCGCCCACTATCTTTATGGCGCTGTCGAGCTTGGCAAGTATCGGGGCTTCGAGTTCTTTCTGCGCGCTTTTAAGCAATTCCGCCATGTCGCTGCGGAACTGTATCCCGCGTTCCATGGCGTTTTGCAGCTCTTTCTGCCTTTTCAGCATTATGGTCTGCGGGAAATCTTTCTGTCCTTGCAGGAAATCGAGGTACATACGGCGGAATTCCTCCTCGTTGTGGCGTGTTTCGGTGTCGTATTTCGCCTTTATTTCGGCGAGGCTCTGTTGCGCGGCCTCGTATTCGGGCATTGATTCGAAAACGGCACGGTAGTTGAGGTAGCCGTATTTGGGCTGCGTCTCCGGCGCGGCGGACACCGTGTCGCCGTTTTGGGGTATGCCGGCCGCAGGATCCTGCTCGGGCTTCTGCGGAGGCCGCTGCGCCGGGCGTTGTGCGGGCTGCTGCGCAGGCTTCTGCGCCGGATCCGTTACTTGCGCGAGGGATGCTGCCGGGAATGCCAGCAGCGCGGCTATCAGTATGTTTTTCATGTCCGGAGTTTTTTTTGTCGCTTTCAATGCAAATGTAAGCGTTTATTTTGTCTTTCCCGCGATTCCCACTGCCGAACACGCCGCCGAATGCCGGCGCCTCTGCATTCACGCGGCCAAGCCGCCGGGCGTTCCCGGCGCGCGCCAAGGCAAGTCAGGCGTAATCCGAAATATCTCTGACGAAATATGCCTGACATATCATGGGGCATACGCTGCTTGCCGGAGCGGAGCGGCGGAATGCGGAAATGCGCGGAGGCTCGCTTTTTCGCGCGCAAGCCTGACTTGCGGCGGAATGCGTATCTTTGCAAAAACGAACTGTCCATGCAGCGCAACATAGCCGCGATACTCGCCGGCGGGAGGGGCAGCCGCGCCGGTTTCGGAGAGCCTAAGCAGTTTGCGGAGCTTTGCGGGCGTACTGTGCTTGAACGCGCTGTGGACGCCTTTGAAAGCAACGGCGGCATTTCCGGCATAATTGTCGTGACGGGGGAAAGCCACATAGCCCGCGTAAGGGAAATGGCGCGGCGCAACGTATGGCGGAAACCGCTTGCCGTAGTGCCGGGCGGCGCGGAGCGGAGCGGCTCTGTGATAGCGGCGATAGAAGCCTGCAGCGGGGCGGACTGCAACATACTTCTCCACGACGCGGCGCGACCGCTCGTATCTCAACGCATAATCAGCGCCGTATGCGCTGCATTGGAGTGTAATGCCGCCGTCGGCGTGGCAGTGCCGTCTGCCGACAGCCTGTTCGAGGCGGACGGCGGGCGTATGCTCCGGCCGGTGGACCGCGCATGCGTGTGGCGTGCGCAGACGCCGCAGGCGTTCCGTCTTAGCGTTATAGCCGAAGCATACCGGCGCGCCGCCGCCATCTCCGGCTTCTCAGCCACAGACGACTGCGCCGTTGTGATGAAATGCCTGCCCGATGTGGAGATAGCCGTAGTGCGCGGCGAAGAGGAGAACTTCAAACTCACTTACGCCGGCGATGCCGCGAGAATGGAGGACATAATCCGCAGGAGAGGTATCTGACGGCATTTAGCAAAGAATGAAAACACATCGGAATGGAGCAGGGACAGTCGCGAAGCGAACTATACGGCATACCGGGATTTACATACAGAATATGCGGGAAACGCGGCGTGCCGTATTCCGTAACCGGCGGCATGCGGCGGGAGCGCAGGGCTGCCGCGGGAGGTGCTGCCATGGCTTTTAAGGGAAGGTAACCGAAAACAAATACGGAGATGAAAGATTTCATGTTTTACAGCCCCACCGAATACGTCTTCGGGCGCGGCGCGGAGCTGAGGGCGGGGGAGCTTGCCGTGCGGCACGGAGGCACGCGGGCTCTCGTGGTTTACGGCGGGGGGTCGGCGGTGCGCAGCGGGGCGCTGCAGCGCGTCTGCGGCTCTTTGCGAGCCTGCGGCGTAGAATTGTGCACGCTTGGCGGAATACAGCCGAACCCCACGGACGTGAAAGTGTACGAGGGGATAGGGCAGGCGAGGGCTTTCGGCGCTGACATGTTAATCGGCGTCGGGGGCGGCTCGGTTATCGACACGGCAAAGGCCATAGCTGCCGGCGTTGTGTACGACGGGGATTTTTGGGACTTCTTCTGCGGGAAAAAAGTGATCGGCAAAGCCCTGCCCGTAGGGGTCGCGCTTACAATTCCCGCCGCGGGAAGCGAAGGCTCGGGCAACAGCGTGATAACCAAAACCGACGGTCTTGTGAAGCTGAGCTTGCGCACGCCTTTCGCCCTGCGGCCGAAATTCGCGTTGATGAACCCTGAGCTTTCCTTTACGCTCCCCCCTTACCAGACGGCGGCGGGAGCCGTCGACATGATGGCGCACGTGATGGAAAGGTACTTCAACAACACGCCGGGCACGCAGCTTACCGACAGCGTGTCAGAGGCCGTGCTGCGTACGATTATTGAAGTCACGCCGCGGGCGCTTGAAGAGCCGGACAATTACGAGCTGCGGGCGAACCTCATGTGGTGCGGCACACTCGCCCACAACGGAATCTGCGGCACAGGGGTCGAAGAGGATTGGACATCCCACTTCATCGAACACGAGATAAGCGCGCTGTACGGCGTCACGCACGGCGCGGGGCTGGCGGTAGTGTCCCCCGCGTGGCAGACGTACATGGCAGGACGCAACCTGCGCAAAGTGGCGCAGATGGCGCATAACGTGTGGCGCGTAAATACTGCCGATGGCGACTACGCCGACGCGCTCGAAGGCATCGGCGCGTTCCGCGGATTTTTGCGACGCATAGGGATGCCCGTCACGTTTGCAGGCTTGGGCGTGCCAGAGCCCGACATCAGCGCGTTAGTGAGGAACCTGCACCTTCACAAGGGAAACCCCATAGGAAACTATTTCCCGCTTGCGCCGGCAGACACGAAAGCCATTTACACCCTCGCGCTCGGCGGCTGAGCGCAGACTTGC
>CAZLLM010000192.1:0-3861 GCA_964560405.1 uncultured Prevotella sp. | reverse complement strand
TGGCATGAGTCTCTCCCCAAATATTTTCGTTTCCCTCTGTGCGGTATTGTATATGCAATTCCGAGAGCACGCCTTCTGCAGCTGGAATATCTCCGTTCTTGACAAGTGGCCATACGGTGTCAGCCGTGTCACGCAAACTCTCGAGCGTCGGTTGCATGCTGTGTGCCATGACGGCTTCGGCAATACGTTTAAAAGGAGGACCGCATGTCGACCCGCCAGCGGCAGGGGGCATCTTCTGCACGCATACGATGCAGCTGTACTTGGGATTGTCGGCTGGAAAGTAGCCCACGAAGCTCACGAGGTACTCTGACGTGCGTCCCGCCTTAGTCCAGATTTGTGCCGTACCCGTCTTGCCAGCTATCGTAAACGCCTTCGAATTCGCTTTTTTGCCAGTGCCTTTCGTTACTACCGCTTCGAGGCATTTTTTTATGTCTTCGAGTGTACGGGGAGAACACATACGCTCACGTACTACCTCTATAGGATATTCGCTTATTAATGTGCCGTCTTTCATTACGGACTTGACAAAACGCGGGCGCAGCATTTTGCCGCCGTTGGCTATGCCGTTGTAAAAGGCGATGGTGCTAATGGGCGGCACCTGCGTTTCGTATCCGATACTCATCCACGCGAGTGCAGTTTTCGACCAGTTATCGCGGTTTTTCTTGGGATGGCGGATGCGCGGGCTGGCGTAGCCAGGAATCGGAAGCCGTAAGTCCTCTGCTATGCCTATTCTGTAAAGCCCATCAACGAATTTTCCCGGCTGGTCATAGTAGAACTTGTCGATAAAGTAACTTACGCCTACGTTTGAAGATTTTTCGAGGCACTCAGCGGCGGTGAGGACACCGAATCCGCCCATAGAGCGCCAGTTGCTGTCTTTCATGTTCCGCCCATGCACGTTCCTCACGCCGCTTCCTGTGTCTACAATGTCGTCGAGTTTAAGATAACCGTCATCCAAAGCCACCATAAAAGAAGCCGTCTTGAACACCGAACCGGGTTCAAGTAGGTTGCTCACAGCGTAGTTTCTTGTCTCACGGTATCTGCCGTCGCTACCGCGCGTCATGTTGGCGATGGCTTTTACATCACCTGTTGCCACTTCCATGAGCACAGCCAATCCTTTTGGCGCGTTGATTTCGCGGAGCTGGTCTGTGAGAGCCTTTTCGGTTATGTCCTGCATCTCCACGTCAATTGTCGAAACTATGTCGTATCCGTTCTCTTGCGGACTGTCGATTATTTTAAGATAGCGGTTGAGCACTTTTTTTCTGTGCGAGTTTCCCCACTTTCCCCTCAGCAAGGTGTCGTAGGCGAGTTCCAGCCCGTAACGTGCGGTGTCGGTACTACCGTCCACCTCGCCTAATGTCCGCCCAGCGAGCGAGCCAAACGGCTTTGTACGCTGGTATAATGGTTCACCGAAGAATCCGCTTTTGTTGCGTGACTCACGGAAAAGGGGGAGTTTCTTCACTTCTTGGAACTGCGAGTACGAAACGTGCCTGTCGTACAGCTTCCAGTACCTGCGCTTTTTTAGCCGTCCGCGCAAGAGTCGCGTTTTGAACGCCTGTGTGCTGACTTCGGGAAACAGCCTGTGCAGCCCTGCGCCTATGCTGTCGGCATTCGCCGTTATCATGGAATCGCGCCACCCTTGCGTTCTCACCCTTATAGAGGAATCTTTTTCCGTACAGACATAATCCATACAGATGTTGTATTCCGGAAGAGAAGATACGAGTAACCTTCCGTCACTGGAGTAGATATTCCCGCGTACAGGGCGTATGGGAATGTTTTCAGTAACGGAACGCTTACCGACAGCCACCCAAAAGTCACGCTCGGCGAACATTATGTATGCGGTCTTGGCGATTATCCCCACACCTGTGAGTGTCACGAGCGCAACAATAACATTGTAGCGCGGCATTATCTTCTTTGCGGGAAACTTCATCGGACGTAATCGGTTTTATTGCGTATCGCGTGAATTTATCTCCATAGGGGAAACTTATTCAGTTGTATCTGTTTTAATGGTGTAAGGAGGAACGGTGGACATTTGCAAGGAGCTGTCGCCTTTCGCTTTCAGTGCGTTTTCAATGTAGCTTTGCCGACTGTTTTCCAGAAACTCGCAAGAGCGTATGAGAGCCATATTCCTTACGCTGTCCACTTGCTTCTTCAGCCTGTCTATCTCTATGGTTTCCCTCTGACTCATGTAGCCGTTGCCCACATACAGCAGCGCGAAGAAGACCATCAGCATTATCAGCCCTGCATTGTGGCGAACCCATTCCCCTTGCAGTATGTCGCCGCCGAGAATGCTATGCAGTGTAATGTGGCGGCGGGGTGCATCGCGTTCGCTTGTGAGCTCTCGCAGGCCTTTCAGCGCTTTTCCCACTCCATCCTGCGTTTCCCGCTTTTCGTTTACAGAATCGTTTTCCATCTCTTGTGCTGAAAAGTCTTGGAGGTTCGGTCAAGCCCAGCTTGTTTTTTCAGCTATGCGCAACTTCGCGCTGCGACCGCGTGGGTTGTAAGCCAACTCTTCTTTGTCTGGCGTTATGACGCGATTGTTTACCGCTTTCAAAGGAGCAAGGCGATTGCCGAAGAAGTCCTGTTCTACTTTGCCGTCAGGGTTTCCAAAACGTATGAAGTTTTTCACAATCCTGTCTTCAATAGAGTGGTATGTAAGCACTACAAGCCTTCCGCCAAGCGCAAGAAGTGAAACTGTACTTTCAAGCATACGCCGCAATGCGCCCGTTTCGTCGTTCACCTCCATTCTCAGAGCCTGAAAAGCTTTTGCAATATCTTTTTTTTCACGGCCGTGCCCTGCAAAAGGTTTTAGCGTTTCCGCTATGTCAAACGTCCGTACAAAAGGTTTGACTATGCGGCGTTTCGCTATTGTACGCGCCACCGCATCCGCGTTTTTAAGCTCCCCGTATTCGCGGAATATGGTGGCGAGCCTTTCCTCGTCGTATGTGTTGAGTACATCCGCGGCCGTCAGACCCGATTTCTTGTTCATCCGCATATCAAGAGCCGCATCATGCCGGAAAGAGAAACCTCTCCCTGCTTCATCGAAGTGATGTCCTGATACGCCTAAGTCAGCGAGTATGCCGTTTGCGTAATCTATGCCGTAATAGTTCATCCAGTTTTTTATGTGTCTGAAGTCCGACAGCACAAAAGTGAAGCGTTCATCCTGCGGTATGTTCGCCGCGGCATCGCTGTCCCAGTCAAATCCGAATAGGCGGCCTTTAGATCCCAATCGCCGCAATATCTCATTCGAATGCCCTCCTCCGCCGAAAGTAACGTCTATATATATGCCTCCGTCCTCAACGGAAAGTCCGTCTACACTCTGCAAGAGCATTACAGGCATATGGTAGGCATTCTCGCTTTTGTTCATACCCACAGGTGCAAGACCGATGTATCCTCTACTATTCATTGTTGAGTGCCCATTATGTCCTCAAGCTGCTTCGCATAATCTTCCGCTGACAGTTTCTGCGTTTCGAACTGCCGCTTCGCCCACACCTCCACAGTGTCGTCCATACCGAGAAACACTATGTCTTGAATTATCCCCACCATCTGCGCATAGCGTTTCGGTATGAGAAACCTTCCATTGGCATCAAGTTCAAAAACTTCCACATCGGCCACGAATTGTCGGAAAAGTGTTTGGTGCGCTGCGTTCCATTTGCTGAGTCGGCTTCGCAGCTCATTCGCATACGCGTTCCAAACGCTCCAAGGATACACTACAAGGCAGGGCTGAAAAGCGTCTTTCGCTAGAACGAGCGTCTCATCGCCGCAGTTGGATAGGGTGCGGCGGAATACGGCAGGAAAGAAAGCCCTCCCTTTCGCATCGGTTTTCGCTTCTGTAGTTCCCGTAAAACGCATTCGTCATACCAAGCC
>CAZLLM010000191.1:0-3872 GCA_964560405.1 uncultured Prevotella sp. | reverse complement strand
GAGCGGGCGGTAAGGCAGAGGAAGCGGGCTATAAAGCGGGGAGACGCTGGCAGGAAGCGTAACGACATGTGCGAAAAACGGAGCGGTTGCAGGAGGCGACGAAAGGCACGCGGGCGGGAGGCGGAGCAGTCACGGCGGCAGGACAAGGCAGCGGGAGCGCGGCATAAGGATGCGAGGCGATGGTTTCAGCGGGTTTCGGGGGCGGGATAAGTATGCGGTGCGCGAGATAAGGATGTGGGGTGGTTTCAGCGTGCCGCGGGCGGGCAGGGCGGGCGCGCCGCGCAGACTGTTTTCCCGCCTTGACGTGAGCGGCAAGAAGGGAAAGGGAACTCCGCTAACGGATGAAAGGCAGGATGCGCACGGCAGGGCAGGGGCGGCAGCGGCGCGGATATTCCGCCCGGTATTCGTATTTTTGCCGCATGGCGAGCGACGAATACCGCACCGTCAGGGCGGCGGGCGGCGGGACTTTCACAGACCTGCGGAGCAGGTTCACAGCTTTCGCCTTCCCTGTGGAGACGGCGGAGGAGGCCATGCGGATTGTGGCCGAGGTGAGGCGCAAAAGCCGCGGCGCCCGGCACGTGGCTTACGCCTATGTCGCGGGAGCCGACGGGGGAGTGAGCCGCAGCAGCGACGACGGCGAGCCGTCGGGTACGGCGGGGCGGCTCATACTCGGGCAGATACATTCGGCGGGCATCACGAACGCGCTGGTGGCGGTGGCCTGTTATTTCAGCGGGGTGAAGCTCGGCACGGGGCGACTTGCGGAGGCGTACCGCAGGGCGGCGGGACGGGCGCGCCGAGCAGACTGTTTTCCCGCCTTGACATGAGCGGCAAGAAGGGAAAGGGAACTCCGCTAACGGATGAAAGGCAGGATGCGCACGACGGCTTGCATTCCCTGCGGAAGGGAGTGCAGGTCGCCGCGGAAGCGTGTCGCCGGGGTCATCCTTTTGCGGGGATGTTCTCGAGCAGGGCGGTGAGGAACTTGTAGTATTTCGCTACGGACGGTATGTTGCAGCGCTCGTCGGGCGTGTGTGGCGAGCGCAGCGTGGGTCCGAAGCTCACCATGTCCATGCCGGGGCATACGGCGCCGATTACGCCGCATTCCAGCCCGGCGTGAATGACGCGCACTTTCAACTCTTCGTCGAAGAGCCCGCGGTACACTTCCACCATCGTTCTGACGAGGGGCGATGAGGGGTCCGGCTTCCATTCGGGGTATTCTCCGTCGAGGGTTATCTTCATCCCCGCCATGGCGAACGCGCTGCCTGCGGCGTCGGCGCAGCAGCGGCGCATGGTGCCGCTTGACGAGCGCACGAGCATTCTGGCCTCCGCCTTTCCGCCGCCGATGTCCACTATCGCGAGGTTTGACGATGTTTCCACGATTTCGGGCATGGCCGGTATGCGGCGGAACACTCCGTCGTGGCAGGCTGTTATGGCGGCGATGAGCCTGTCCTGCGTTTCCGCAGGGACTTCCGCCGCGGGGAGGGGCGCGCCGGAGGCTTTCACGGCGATGTCTTTTTCGATTGCGCCGTATTCTTCGCGGAATACGCTCTCCCAGCTCCGCACGGCTTTTTCCAGCTCCTCCGCCCGCTCTTCCGGGACGGTGAGGACGGCTTCCGCGTCGCGCGGTATGGCGTTGCGCATGTTCCCGCCGTGCCATCCCGCCAGCCGCGCCCCGAAGCGCGAGGCCGCTTCGCGCACTACGCGGGCCATGAGCTTGTTGGCGTTGGCGCGCCCTTCGTCGATTTCAAGCCCGGAGTGCCCGCCTCTCAGTCCGGCGATTTCGATTTTCACGGCGGCGGAGCCGGGGCGCACCGGCGTTTCTTTGTATTCAGACGAAGCGGTGACGTTAACGCCGCCCGCGCTGCCTATGATGACCTGCCCTTCGGTCTCGTCGTCAAGGTTGAGGAGTATGCGCCCTTGCAGCGTGTCCGGCGCGAGGTTGTTCACGCCGTACATGCACGTTTCCTCGTCTGCGGTCAGCAGTGCCTCCAGCGGGCCGTGCTTCAGGCTCCAGTCTTCCATTATCGCCATGACTGTGGCGATGCCGATGCCGTCGTCGGAGCCGAGCGTAGTGCCTTCGGCTTTCACCCAGTCGCCGTCTATGTAAGGGCGGATGGGGTCGTTCTCGAAGTCGTGGCTGCTGTCTTTGGTTTTCTGCGGAACCATATCCATGTGCGCCTGCAAGACCGCCGTTTGCAGGTTTTCAAGTCCCGGCGTGGCGGGCTTGCGCATGATTACATTGCCGGCGTTGTCGGCGTGCGCCTCAATGCCGTGTTCTTCCGCCCATCCGAGCAGGAAGCCCCTCACTTTGTCGAGGTGTCCCGACGGGCGCGGCACTTGCGTAAGGGCGTAGAAATTGCGCCAGAGGTTTTGGGGCTTGAGATTCTGGATTTCGTTCATGATGTTTTATTGCTTTATGATTTTGGTTTTTCTGTTCAGCGCGCCGCCTGCATGTCCCTCCCGCCTGCCGCGCTTCCCGCGGCTTTTCCCGCAAGCCTCTTGGTGAATTGCAGCGCGGTGAGGCCGGCGATTCCGAGCGCTATGATGAGGCTTGTCTGTATGGCGTGCACTACTAAGGCGAAAAGTATCGCGCTGTTCGCCGCGACGCCGTACAGTATGAGCATTGTCTTTACGGCGAAGTGCCACGGCCCCGCTCCGTTGGGCGTGGGGATGAGCACGGCGTAGGAGCCGGCGCAGAATATCACCAGCGCTTCGCTCGCTCCGAAGCCTTTGGTGAAGTCGAAGCACTGCAAGGTGAACGAGAAGTGCAGGTAGTAGCAAAGCCAGATAGCGAGGCTGTAAAGCAGGTAAAGCGGGAATTTTCTCATGCGGCGCAGGGAGATCACCCCCTCCCAGAGGTCGCGGAAGACGGAGCGCAGGCATCCGGTCGCTTTAAGCCTTTTGACCAGCATGACGGCGAAAGCCGCCGCAGCAGCCGCGCACAGGGCGGCGATGATGCCTTCTGTTACCGTGAATGAGAAGATGTTGCCGAAGTCGGCGCCAGTGCGGTGGAAGAAAGTGGCGAATACGCGCCGCTGCGTTACGAGCGTCAGCAATGTCACGGCGAGCATAAGCGACATGTCGACTATGCGCTCCGACACGACCGTGCCGAGCGATTTCGCGAAAGAGGTGTTTTCGTAATGTTTGAGAGTGCCGCACCTTGTAACCTCCCCGATGCGCGGGATGACAAGGCTGGCGGCGTAGGACACGAACACCGCCCACACGCACGTGGCTCTGCGCGGCTTTTCCCCTGCAGGCTCGAGGGCTGTCCTCCACCGCCAGCCGCGAAGTATCTGGGGGAATATTCCGAAAGCCAGCGACACGAACATCCATTCCCACTCCATGCGGCAGCGGAGCATGTCGCTGATCTCTTCCCATGAGCTTCCGCGGTACATCCAATAGAGTATCCCCGCGCCCAGCAGGAACGGCAGGAAGATGCGTGCGGTTATGTTTATTATCCTCTTCAACGGTCTCGTTCCGGGCGGCTTCTCGCGCTTTTGCAGAAACAAAAATAACGCTTTAATGCGAAACACCCAAAGGGTGTGCGTGTGCGGCTTGTCCGCCACCGTTCCTCCCGGCGCGTTTTCCGGGTGATTCAACCGTACCGAATGAAGTCCTCGATTTTTGGAGCGGTAAAATAGAGGACGGGGGTCGGCCGATGAAAAGAGCAGCCGCGCCTTCGCCTCCGCGGTTGCGGCGGTTTCCGTTCGGAGGGGCGGGTGCGGCTTGCGCTTCTTGCCGGATTCCGTAAATTTGCATTCCGGAAACATGAAGACGCGCGCACAACGGAGCCGGCCGGGCATTCGCGTGCGGCTTTGGTCGTTTTCATGCGGATTCCGTCAGGATACAGAACAAATTGGCACGGATAATAAAGC
>CAZLLM010000190.1:0-3875 GCA_964560405.1 uncultured Prevotella sp. | reverse complement strand
AACCGCATAGCCTCCCCCGCCACAGAACCCGCTTCTTTCCGTCGCCGCACCCGCCATCTCCCAATGCGCCTCCGCGCCGCAAAACGCTGCCGCGCCCGCCCGCGGAACAGGGCGGCGGCGCGAAGGAAACATGGCGGCGCGGGGAAACCCGCCCTTACACCGCCTAGGGAAACACGAAGCCCACACGGGAAAAAACAGAGCAAACGCAGGCGGGAAACAGGGAAATGGCGGGCAGTAACGCAAAGGATGCAGGCGGGAAGCGGGAGGACGCGGAGACGCGAGGGGGCGTGAGTGGGGAATACGCAGAATGGGAGCAGCGTTATCGTCGCTCCCATCCGTGTTATAGCTATGCCCGTCAGCGTTGCCGCCGCGCGCATCCGAGTAGCCGCCGCGCACATCCGCGACAGGCTCCGGGACAGCGGCGGGCGGGCGCTTACGCCGCGTCTTTGCCGCCTTCCGCGAACATCCCGTCCTTGCTTCCGAGCAAATACCGCAGGCAGAAGCAAAACAGCGTGAAGCAAACGAGCAGGGTCGGCATAAACACCGACCAATCACAACCGACTGCCCGACCAATAAGGTAAAGCGAAAGCCCCGCGGCAGCGTAATAGCCAAGACCGAGGCAGATATTCCATTTGTTCCGTATCCCCCGCATTTTCCCTATAAGACACGCAAGCGCCGCCGGCGCAAGAAGAACAAACCATACTATTTCATCATCTCTTACAAACACAAAAATTAGTTCTTCAAGACCCGCATCGGTATCTGCATCTACACTACCTGTCAAAAACAATAGTCCGACCGTCACGAGCGACAATAACAGCCCCTCCGCCAGGATTGTCAAAATGAAGTTTGCAGAAGTTTTTCCCATAATGCGTTGTTTTTATATGATTAAGTCTATGACATCTGTTTCTGAGCGCAGTTTCAGCGCAGGCTCCCGCCCCTGCAAAGCCCAAGGCGGCTCCGCGAGGATGACGCCTCACTTGAAGCCGCCTTGAACCTCCGCCCGCATGCGCCTCCCCGCCCGGAAAGGCCTTGCGCGGCAGCGCGGGCTAAGCCTCCGCCTCCGCTGCGGGAGCGGCGCCGTCCCCGCCTGCGGCTTCCGCCGCCTGCTCGGGCTTTGCGGCCTCGGCTTCCGCCGCCAGCTTCGCGGCTTTCTTTTCAGCCACGCGCTTCGCTATCTCCTGGTTGATTTTGCGCTCCGCGTCACGGCGCGCCTTCGCCTTGTCGCGCTTTTCGGCATCGGCCTTGGCCTTAGCCTCTTCGAGCTTCGCGGCCTTGCTCTGCTTCCACGCCTCGAACTTCTGCTGCGCGGCGGCCTCGTCGAAAGCGCCTTTCTTCACGCCTCCGCGCAGGTGCTTCATCAGCAGTACGCCTTCCTTCCGCAGTATGCTCCGCGCCGTGTCGCTGGGCTGCGCGCCCACCTCAAGCCAATAAAGCGCGCGCTCGAAGTTCAAGCCGATTGTCGCGGGGTCGGTGTTAGGGTCGTAGTAGCCCAGCCTCTCGATGAAGCGCCCGTCGCGCGGGGCTCTCGAATCGGCGGTCACGATAGTGTAGTGCGCATAGCCTTTGCGTCCGTGACGCTGCAGCCTGATTCTTGTAGACATAAGTTTGTGTTGTTTTGTTGTTGGACATTCCGCCATCTCGTAGCGGCGGTGCAAAAGTAGCCATTTAATCTTGAAGTCCAAACGCCCGGCTATGGTTTTTTGCCTGTCAGCCGAGCCGCCCGCGCTCCGCCATCGCCATTTTTATGAAGCAGGCTATGAGCGCGGCGTACATCGCCAGCGAGAGCACTTCGCTCCACACGCTCTCCGTCCATGCGTAGAGCATGAAGTCGAGGCCGCAGAAGCGCAGCCCCGCGCTCACAACGCCCATGAGCGCCCCTCCGGCGATGAAGCCGGATGCGATGAGCGTGCCGCGCTCGTTGCGCGCTTTCTTCACGGCCTCGCCGGCCGGGCGCGTGTTCACGTACCAGTTTATCAGCCCTCCCGCAAGGAGCGGCAGGTTCAGCTCAAGGGGGATGAACATTCCGAGCGCGAAGGCCAGCGCAGGCACGTCGAACAGCGTCAGCGCCACCGCGACAGCCGCGCCGATTCCGTAGAGCAGCCAAGGCACTCCGCCGCCGTTCATCATGGGCTCTATTACCGCGGCCATGGCGTGAGCCTGCGGCGCGGCCAGCGCGTCGCCGGAGAACCCGTAGGTCTTGTTCAGTATCATCATCACGCCCCCTACCGTAGCGGCCGACACCAGCGTTCCGAGGAACTTGAATGCCTCCTGCTTCGCCGGCGTCGAGCCGAGCCAATAGCCGATTTTCAAGTCAGTCACGAAACAGCCCGACATGGCCAGCGCAGTGCACACTATCCCGCCCATGAGAAGCGCGGCCACCATGCCGCCCGTGCCGCTAAGCCCTACGGACACCATTATTATCGAGGCGAGGATAAGCGTCATCAATGTCATTCCCGACACTGGGTTGCTGCCTACGATGGCTATGGCGTTGGCGGCTACCGTCGTGAAAAGGAACGCTATCGCGGCGACAAGCAGCAAGCCCGCCACCGCGAAAAGCAGGTTGCCCTTCATCACGCCGGCGAGGAAGAACACGAACACAGCCGCCAGCACGGCCAGCGAGCCGGCCGCTATTATCTTCATGGGGATGTCGCGCTGCGTGCGCGGCGCTGCGTGCGCAGCCCCTGCCGCCGGCCCTTTGCGCCTCATCTCGCGCCGCGCCAGCCCTGCCGCCCCCGCTATTATCTTACGGCTCCTGACGATGCCGATTATGCCGGCCATGGCAATCGCCCCTATGCCTATTGAGCGGGCGTAGGCGAATATCTGTTCGGGGGCGGCTTCCGAAGCGGGCGCGGAGCCCGCCCCCGCAGGCACCTCCAAGCCGCCGAACAGCAGGGAGATGCCCGGAACCACCAGCCACCATACGAACATCGAGCCTGCGCAAATCACAGTCGCGTACTTCAGCCCGACGATGTAGCCCATGCCGAGCACGGCCGCGCCCGTGTTTATCTTGAACACGAGTTTCGCCTTGTCGGCCGCCGCCGCGCCAAACGCCGTGACGCGGCTCGTGAAATGCTCGTTCCAAAGGCCGAATGTCGACACGAGGAAATCGTAAACTCCGCCCAATACGCCGGCTTTCAGCAGCAGCCTGACGCTCTTCCCGCCCGACTGCCCCGACACAAGCACCTGCGTGGTCGCCGTCGCCTCCGGGAACGGGTACTTGCCGTGCATGTCCTTGACGAAATACTTGCGGAACGGGATGAGGAACAGGATGCCAAGCGTCCCTCCCAAAAGCGAGGCGAGGAACACCTCGATGAAATTGACGGATATCTCAGGATAGGAGGCCTGCAGGATATACAGCGCGGGCAAGGTGAATATCGCACCGGCCACAACGCCGCCAGAGCATGCGCCGATGCTCTGTATGATCACGTTCTCGCCCAAAGGGTCGCTGCGCTTCGCCGCGCTCGACACACCCACCGCTATTATGGCGATGGGTATGGCGGCTTCGAACACCTGCCCCACTTTAAGGCCCAAGTAAGCCGTCGCCGCCGAGAACACCACAGCCATCACAAGGCCCCACGCCACAGACCACGCCGTCGCCTCCCGCGGCGCATGGTCCGGCGGCATTATCGGCTTGTACGATTCGCCGGGGCCGAGCTCCCGGAACGCGTTTTCCGGCAGCATCGCGCGCCGCCCCGCTTCGCCGTTTCCGATTTCGTTTCGCATGTTTTTCAGTAATAAGAGATTGAATTCTGCAAAAATAGCAAAACCATCCGCAACGCAAAGACGCTCCGCGCCCGTTTTTGCGGGAGGCGCGCCCCGCATGGACTGAAAGCGCGCCTCTTCCGCCCGCATAATGAAAAAGCCCTATATTTGCA
>CAZLLM010000189.1:0-3901 GCA_964560405.1 uncultured Prevotella sp. | reverse complement strand
GGCTTCGGATGCCGCCCGCCTGTGATTGCGCAAAAGAGGAAAGGCTTCTCTGCCGCGGGATTTCCTTGTATTATTATAAAGTCAAAGGAAATGGGCGTGCGTGCCGCCGGAAAGAGGACGGGGCTTGCGGACGAGCGTTTCGCGGGCATTGACGTTTTCATGGCTTGACAGTCTCCCGCGGACATCTCCGCACGTCCGCTTTCCCGTGGCGCGGCTCATTCCATGCTGTCGAACTCGCGCTTGATTCTCAGCAGCTCCTCGCGCACGGACTTGAGCAGCTCCACCGCCTCCGCCGCGCGCCGCTCGCCCTGCCTGTTCCTGCGCAAGGCGTCGCGGGCGGCGGCGAGCTTCATGCCGCGCACCTTGACGAGGTTGTAAATCAGCCGTATCTCCTCGATGTCCTCACGGCTGTACTGGCGGATGTTGCGCCCGCTCTTGCGCGGGGAAATCTGCGGGAAGCGCTTCTCCCAGAAGCGGAGCAGCGTCTCGTTCACGTTGAACATCTCAGCGACTTCGCCAATGGAATAGTAGAGCTTGTGGTCTTTGTCGGTCGCCAGCGCCATGGGAGCGGATTTTGGTTGTGCGTGATATTGCAAAGTTAGCGAAAAGCCGTAATTTTGCCCGACTATCGCTTAAAAATCAGACTTTATGACAGCTAACGAGATAAGGGAGTCGTTCAAGCGTTTTTTCGCCTCGAAAGGCCACACGGTGGTGCCGTCCGCTCCGATGGTCGTTAAGGACGACCCTACGCTCATGTTCACCAACGCCGGCATGAACCAGTTCAAGGACATCATACTCGGAAACGCGAAGCCGCGCAGCCGGCGGTGCGCCGACTCGCAGAAATGCCTGCGCGTGAGCGGAAAGCACAACGACCTTGAGGAAGTGGGGCGCGACACCTTTCACCATACCATGTTCGAAATGCTCGGCAACTGGAGCTTCGGCGACTACTTCAAGGAGGAGGCCATTGCATGGGCTTGCGAATACCTTGTGGACGTACTGAAGATAGACAAGGCGAACCTTTACGCCACCGTGTTCGGCGGCGATCCTGCCGAAGGGCTCGGACGCGACGATGAAGCCGCCGAGATATGGGGGCGGCACTTTCCGCAAAGCCACATAATCAACGGCGGCAGGCACGACAACTTCTGGGAAATGGGCGACACGGGGCCGTGCGGCCCGTGCTCCGAAATACACATCGACCTGCGGCCGGAAAGCGAGAGGCTGCGGACTCCTGGCGCGGAGCTGGTGAACAAGGGCGACCCGCTCGTGATAGAGATATGGAATCTCGTGTTCATGCAGTACGACCGCAAGGCTGACGGCTCACTCGAACCGCTGCCCGAAAAGGTGATCGACACCGGCATGGGCTTCGAGAGGCTCTGCATGGTAATGCAGGGGAAACGCTCGAATTACGACACCGACATCTTCCGGCCGATAATACGCAGGATAGGCGAGCTGTCGGGGAAGGCGTACGGCAGCGGCGGAACAACGGATGTCGCGATGCGCGTCGTGGCCGACCACCTGCGCGCCGCCGCCTTTTCCATCGCCGACGGGCAGCTTCCCGGCAACGCCAAGGCGGGGTACGTCATACGCCGCATACTGCGCCGCGCCGTAAGGTACGCATACACTTTCCTCGGGCAGAAGAAAGCGTTCATATACAAACTGGTTCCCGTCCTCGTTGACGAAATGGGAACGCCGTACCCTGAGCTTGAAGCGCAAAAGACGCTCATAGCGCGGGTTATACGCGAGGAGGAAGAGGCGTTCCTGCGCACTCTCGCCACCGGGATAAACCTCCTCGACACAATAATCGGGGAGACGCGCAAGGCAGGCCGGAGGCAGATCGACGGAGTCAAGGCCTTCACGCTCTTCGATACTTTCGGCTTCCCGCTCGACCTCACGGAGCTTATCTGCGCCGAGAACAGCATGACGGTGGACGCGGAGGCCTTCGGCAGGGAGATGCAGAAGCAGAAAGAGCGCGCCCGCAACGCCGCGCAGGTGGAGACAGGCGACTGGATTACCGTGAACGAAGGCGAAGAGCGATTCGTGGGATGGGACCGGACCGAGTGCGAGTGCCGCATACTCCGCTACCGCTCCGTGCGGCAGCAGAAGTCCGGGCACTACGAAATCGTTCTCGACACAACGCCTTTCTACGCCGAAATGGGCGGACAGACAGGCGACAAAGGCACGCTTGAAAGCGGATGCGAGAAAATAGACATAACCGACACCAAACGGGAGAACAACCTGCCCGTACACATAACGGCAACGCTGCCGGCGCATCCCGAAGCGGTCTTCACGGCAAAAGTGAACACCGTCCTCAGGCGCAGGAGCGAGGCGAACCATACCGCGACGCACTTGCTCGACGAAGCTCTGCGCGAAGTGCTTGGAAAGCACGTGGAGCAGCGAGGCTCGCTCGTGACACCCGATTACATCCGCTTCGACTTCTCGCATTTCCAAAAGATGACCCCCGAAGAAATACGCCGGACTGAAAAACTTGTCAATGAACGTGTGCGCGAGAACATACCGCTCCAGGAATTCCGCGACCTGCCCATAGATGAGGCGAAGGCGCTCGGCGCGATAGCCCTCTTCGGCGAGAAATACGGCGACAAGGTGAGAGTCGTTAAGTTCGGCGGCAGCGTTGAGCTGTGCGGCGGATGCCACGCAAGCGCCACGGGCAGAATAGGCCTGTTCCGCATCTGCTCCGAAAGCTCCGTCGCTGCCGGAGTGCGCCGCATCGAAGCCCTCACCGGCGAGGCGGCGGAAGAGCTGATGTATAAGAAGGACGATGTGCTTGAAGGGGTTAAGGCTTTGTTCGACAACGCCAAAGACCTCGCCGCAGCAATAAGGAAAACATTCCGGGAAAACGCCGACATGCGCAAGCAACTGGAAAGCTATGTCAGGAAAGAGACGGCGCAGCTGAAAGAAAGGCTGCTGAAGTCGGCAGGCACGGTGAACGGCGTAACGCTCATAAACCGCGTCGTCCCGTTCCCGCCCGAAGCGGTGAAAGACGTCGCTTACCAGATTTTGTCGGAGATGCCGCAATCCCTTTTCTGCGTGATAGGAAGCGTGTACAACGGCAAGCCCTCGCTGACATTGGCCATAAGCAAAGACCTCGTTTCCGGCCTCGGCCTGAACGCCGGCGCGATAGCGCGCGAGGCGGCGAAGCTGATGCAGGGCGGAGGCGGAGGCGCGGCGCATTTCGCCACAGCCGGAGGCAAGGACCCCGACGGCGTGAGCGCGGCGGCAGACCGCGCCGTCGAGCTGTCAGGCCTTAAATAGCCCGGCGCGCGTGGCAAACGCGCCGCGATGAAAACCGCAGGCATGGCCGTAAGGCCGCGCGCCACCGAAGAGGAAGCGGGAGAAACAAGCTCCGCCCTTCCGCCGCCTCCGCGGAAACCGGCGGTCGCTCCGCCCTCGTGAGCCGGGGTTCTTCCGCCAGTTGAGGAGGCTGCCTCCTGACGCTGCCGGGATAATCATACTGACAGGCTTCTTTCTATAAAAGCTCTTCTGTTAAACGGCAGCCGCCGTCCGTGTCTTTGCAGGCGATGCCCGCAGGAGGGGCAGGCCGTCATCCGATGCGCTGTCAAGGAAGCCGAGGCCTTTCATAATGACATAATGAAGAGGCACACGCTGGCTGATATTGGAAAGCGGAGCGCGAACAGTCAAAACCGTTATGTTAAAAGGCGGCCGGACGCCGTCCGCAACACAAAAGGACTGCTGCATACTGTATAGGGCGGAAATAAAAGGCCGGATTCCCGACCCATTCTTCTGCGGCGGAACGCGGCTTCGTAATCCGTGCCAGCCTCAGCCTTGTCTTTTGAAATGAAAGAGCCCGTTTACAAGGCTTCATGCCCGCTCTCGTCCGCTCCCCCGCGCAGAGATCTTCGCGAGAGTGCGGCATGAAGCGCAA
>CAZLLM010000188.1:0-3908 GCA_964560405.1 uncultured Prevotella sp. | reverse complement strand
CCATTTTTGCGAGATATTGTTCTGACACAATATCTCGCAAAAATGGGCTTTTTAATGGACAACTATTTATCCTCTCAACCCTGCCGTTTCCGAAAGCCCGTTTAACAGGCAGTCAAATACCCGTTAAACAGTGTTTGCGCTCCATTTGCGTCTTCGCCCCTCCCCTGCCCTGCCCCACAGTATAAAACGAACAGACAATATGGCAAAAGCTTCATTTTACGCCGTTCTTGCCCGTTTGCAGGGCTTTGCCGCCAGACAAAAGAAAGCGGCCGGAAAGCCCCGAAAGCCGCCTGGCCGCCCATGCGGTTAAAGCAAATCAAACCTGACGCAAAGCCGCGTTAAACGCCCGTTTAAACGCTTCGTCCCGTCCTTAAAGCAAAACCAAACCAAATTAAACCTTTTCACGTTTCGTCTTCATGCCCATACCTCTGTTTGCATTGCGTGTTTCATATTTCCGGCAGTGAATTTATGACCATCCTGACAGCATTTCATTCCGGCGTATTCGCCGACTTCAAACACTGTTATCCACATCGCGTTGTCAAAGCACGCTCGCAATGTGAATCTTCTTGATGCGGTATCTTGTAGTAGGTTCACTGAGGCTGGAGAGCCGTATGTACTTCAAGCTCATGTCCTTCTTCGAACTTCACGCTTTCGGACAAAGCGTCTGCATCAAAGACAGAACGGAGATTCCCATATGCCGCAGCCTGAAACGCCATGCCGCACGAACTTTTCATTACCTAAAGCATCAATGATATGCTCAAGAACACCGCCGAATATGTACACTAAAGACGCAGACCGGTCAGCAGTTTCCTGATGGATCCTGTTGTGTCGCTCTGGACATCTTGTTCCTTTAACAATAACATGAGCGTTGCTATGTTATACTGTCGGACTATCAAGGCAACTTACTTCATTCCTAACGTTATCCGTCATCCATAACTCACGTTTGATTATACTATCTCGACAACTGAAAACCCCGCGCCGCGCCGTTCCCTCATCCGCCGGCGGCGGCTTTAACGGCAAGGCAGGCGTGGAAACGTGTGTCCTCGCCGGCGGGCGTGAGCGGCAGGCATCCGCCCGCCAGCTTGCCGCCGGCGATTTCGGGCGGCGCGAACTTCCTCATGCTTTCAAGCAACGCGAGCATCCCGCCGCGCCGCCGGGCGTGCGCCACGCGGAACTCCCCCTCGCACCCGTCCGCCAGCAGGGGCGCGAGAGCCAAGGCGACCATCCCCATCGTGCGGCGCAGGTTGATTTCCACGCACGGGAAAAGCCCCCTCCGGCCGCCTGCGCCGGGCAGCCGGCATATCATCATGTCCACGCCAAGCGGGCCCGAATATCCGCGCAAGACAGCAGGCAAAGCGTGCCGCAAGGCTTCGGCTGCGGCGGAAAGGGCAGCCCCCGCCCCGCCGAGCGAGCGTCGCAGCCTATCCTCAGCGCCGTATTCTACGGCGTTGCCCGCATAGAAGCCGCCGTGCGCCGTGCGGAAACGGGAAAAGCCGAGCAGGCGCGCCGCGCCGCCGGGCGGCAAGAAGAACTCCGCCGCGCAGTCCTCCGCTTTGTCCAGGAAAGGCTGCACCTCCACGCCCCCCTGCATGCGGAACGCCTCCGCGCGCCAGGCGGCGGCGCGTTCCGGGCAGCCCGACCCGGCGGCATACAAGCCCCGCCCGCTGCCCGACCACGGCCTCTTCAGGATATACCTGCCCGAAGCGAAAACGGGGTCGGCGCGCAGCTCCTCCTCCGTCCTCGCGAAAGACGAGCCTCCGGCGAACGCATCCTCCGCCGCGCCGCACGGCGACGCGCGCAGCTCGCGCAAAAGCGCGGGCAGGAACTTCGCGACGGTCTCGCGGCTCTGCAATTCGCGCAGATTGCGCAGGAAGCCCTCGCCGGGCATGAACTCACGCGGCACGCCGCGCCTTACAAGCTCCCGCACAAGAAATCCGTCCCACCCCCACGGCTCAATCCTGTACTCCCCGCCGCGCGGGAAGCTGTCCGTCACCGCGACGGGGCGGCTCACCGGCAGCGACCGCAGGAAGCTCCGCGCCGCGCCCGCGTCGGGCACGCACACCGCCTCGCCGCTCCGGGCGTACCAGTACGGCAGCACCGCCAGGTCAGCGTCTATCCGCCGCGCCGCCGCGGAAAGCGCACCGCCCGCGCCGCCCGCAAGGGCTTCGTCGTGGCTCGCGTTGAACACGTGGTAAACCTCATGCCTGCCGCCTGTCATGCCCGGAGCGAAATTTCCGGCAAAGATAGCGTTATTTCCCCGGCTCACGCACCCGGAAGGCCGCCTTGCGCCGCGTCGAGGCGTCGAGGCGCAGTGGCGGCATTCCGCGGCGGCGCGCCGCCCGCGTTTCACGAGGCGTCTGCAATCTCTCCCGTATTGATGTCTATCTCAAATGAGTACGTCCCCTTTTTGCCTTTGTACGACACATAATCGATGGCGAACTTCCAGACGGTGTCGCTGACCTCCTCTTTCGTCACCGAATACCGTAAGTCTTCCATATCCACGCCGGGAATACGTATGTCGTCGCTCCATGCATCGCTTCCGTCAAGGTTGTATCTTGCGACTCTAATATAATGGTCATAATAAGTAAAATGATAATCTTCATTATAAGAGATACCTATATACTCCTTGTAATCTACAAAATACTTGTCGTCGATGTCACGAAATCCATCATAGTCAAATTCGGTTGTTGTGAAGACTGTGTCTCCCGACTGGGTCATGCAAGACGATGTTTCATGATCGTAAGGGTCGCCGATGTTCAGACCTTCTATCAGGTAAGAGCCGTTAAACCATTTAATAAAACTGAAACTGCCAGAGTAACCAACAGTTTGGCTGAAATATGTCTTGGAAGACTCCGGCGTGTAAAATGTAAATAAACATACATAAGGTTTTATATAATCACTACTAGGTATTGGAAGACTATCTCCTCTTACTACGGCGATTATATTGGGGGAATCGTCGATTAGATATTTTACATAGGTGTGATTAATAGTAACATCCATGGAATCCCCGTAACCGAGGTCTATCCTGTATTCCAGTTCCAAAGGCTTGCTGTCCACGAATTCGGAGATCTGCTCCTTAGAGTCATAATCAAATCCGGCTATCCACAGCCTGCCGTTCCGTGTGCCTGACAGATAAGAAGTAACATTATAATTCACGCCCATCACTCTCAGCGAAGCCGTGTCTTTTACCTTGAAACCGTAGCAATGCTCCCTGTAAAAATAGTCTAACGACGTAGTGTCTTCTCCTACACCACTATATGCAGGTGGAATTTCATCGTCGTCGGAGCATGCTGTGAACGCGACCGCCGGCAGCGCGAACGCCGCCATAAACAAAAGCTTTTTCATTTGTACGTTTGTTTTTCGTCCGCCCCAAGACCCGAACAGGCTGTTCATTTGCTCAAAAGCGTGGGTCTTCCAGGTTCACAAGTTTGAGGCATCGCCAAACGCCCGCCATAGAATAAACCCAACCCACGCTCGGCGATATACCGAAGAACGATATACAACCGGCACGCGCTGACAGGCTCGTCTATGGCTTGTTGATTGGCGATTTCCAAACTCAGACACCTGTACGCTTCCGTACACGCCCCCGGATTTCTCCCCGAAGGCGCGGCAAAGATAGCGAATATCCTCGTCATCAGCGCGCCGTCGCAAGAAAAAAACAAGCTGCCTGCGTGCAGGCGTTGGGGAAAACAAAACTGACAGCAGCGCGGAAGTGCAGGAAAAAAACAAGTCGGCAGTGTGCAAGCGCAGGAAAAACAGACCGGCGGCGCAGAAGCGCATGGAAAAAGCCGGCGACATACAGGAAAAGCAAACCGATGGTGCGGAAGCGCGGGGGAAAAACAGGCCGAAAGTGCGCAGGCGCAGGGAAAAACAAGTTGTCGGCGTACAGGTTTGCCATAAGGCGCGCC